>JBNLBY010000005.1:0-63234 GCA_050303535.1 Sideroxydans sp.
TCGTGCGAGTTTATGAGGAGGCCCGGACGTTCGAGCAACGGAGGGGATTCCCGTAGGGAACGGCGCACCGGGGGCGGCTTCTTTGGGTTACCTTTCTTGCCAAGACAAGAAAGGTAACTAGCTGTCGGGCTACCCCCGACGGTTTTCGATGGGTATCGCCACACTCAACCCATCCTACGATTGCTTTGGGAATACCTTCTTGTGCCAATACATGTGGGGTGCAGCAAACCAGCTTTCGTTTCTCGAATTCTTGAATTGAGCTAATTGCTCCATAGGTATGTTGTAACGATGGAACAGGGATACTAAATCACGCAACGAAGCTTCCGAGATTCGACGCGAGCGCACAACAAGAGTGTCTTGTTCCCAACGAAGTACACCGTCAATTTCAAGCGCCCATACAAATAGATGCTTTTCATCAAGATAGGAGCCAAAACGCACACCGGAACAGTTGAGTCGAACCATTGTGGAGTTACCGCAACTTCACCGTCCCACTCTCCACATCCCCACACTGCCCCCGATTCCTCAACGCATGATCCATCAACACCAACGCCACCATCGCCTCGGCGATGGGTGTAGCGCGAATGCCAACACAGGGATCATGCCTCCCCTCGGTCGAGACCTTCACGGGCTTGCCTGATTTATCAATCGAGTTGCGCTCGATACGGATGCTCGAGGTCGGCTTGATGGCGTAGTGCGCAACGATGTCCTGCCCGGTGGAAATACCGCCAAGCACGCCGCCCGCGTTATTGGACTTGAAGCCTTGTGGTGTGAGTTCGTCACCGTGTTCGCTGCCCTTCTGTGTGACGCAGCCGAAGCCCGCGCCGATCTCCACGCCCTTCACTGCGTTGATGCCCATCAGCGCATGTGCAATGTCCGCGTCCAGTCGGTCGAACACCGGTTCACCCCAGCCCACAGGCACGTTGTGAGCCACCACGGCGAGCCTGGCGCCAATGGAGTCGCCGGATTTGCGCAGGGCATCCATGTAGTCTTCCAGCTGCCCGACGTAGCTGGCGTCAGCAACAAAGAAGGAATTTCCATCCTCGTTTATTTCCGTCCAGCTCTTGAAGGGAATCTCGATCTCGCCGAGTTGCGCGAGGTAGCCACGTACGGAGACGCCGTAGGTTTCGTGCAGCCATTTCTTGGCAATGGCACCCGCCGCCACGCGCGCGGCCGTCTCACGCGCCGAGGCGCGGCCGCCACCGCGATAGTCGCGGATACCGTATTTCTGCCAGTAGGTATAGTCGGCGTGTCCGGGACGGAAGGTCTCGGCAATATTGCAATAGTCTTTGCTGCGCTGGTCTTCGTTGCGGATCAGCAATGCGATGGGCGCACCAGTGGTTTTGCCCTCGAACACACCGGACAATATCTCCACCGTATCCGATTCACGGCGCTGGGTGACATGGCGCGAGGTGCCGGGCTTGCGGCGGTCGAGATCGACCTGGATGTACTCGGCGCTGAGTTCCATTCCCGGCGGACAGCCATCGACAACGCAACCGATGGCTGCGCCGTGGGATTCGCCAAAAGAGGTGACAGTG
The DNA here is from genome assembly GCA_050303535.1 of Sideroxydans sp. Lineage (GTDB taxonomy): Bacteria > Pseudomonadota > Gammaproteobacteria > Burkholderiales > Gallionellaceae > Sideroxyarcus. The sequence goes on from JBNLBY010000005.1 coordinate 1,536, forward strand.
AAAAGGGTACCGAAGGTATTTCCGGACATGATGTTATCTCGCTAAATCAACGTAGGGAGTTTAACATAGCGCAAACCCCTCCCAGCCTCCCCTTCTCAGGGGAGGAGCAGTTTGGCTCCCTCCCTGATAAGGGAGGGTTGGGGGGGGTTGGTTTTACCGGAGAACCCTCTATGAAAGCCATACTCGCCACTGTCCCCGGAAACACGGATGTCCTGCAACTGCAGGATGTTCCGAAACCGGAACTACCAACAGAACGTCATGTGCTTGTAAAGCTCGCCGCCGCCGGCGTAAATCCGATCGACACCAAACTGCGTACCAAGCCGCTTTACTTCCCGGATAAGCTACCTGCCATCCTGGGCTGCGATGGCGCCGGCATTGTGGAAGCGATTGGCAGTGCAGTCGTGCGCTTCAAACCCGGCGACCAGGTCTTCTTCTGCAACGGCGGCATTGGCGGCGAACCGGGCAATTACGCTGAATACACCACAGTGCATGAGGACTACTGCGCGGCCAAGCCGGACACGCTCAGCCTGCAGGAGAGTGCCGCGCTCCCGCTGGTATTCATCACCGCATGGGAGTCACTGGTGGAACGCGCCCGCTTGCAGGCGAGCCAGACCGTCCTTATCCATGCCGCTGCAGGCGGTGTCGGGCATGTAGCTGTGCAAATCGCACATCGGCTGGGGGCGCGCGTCGCGGTAACCGTTAGTAATGACGACAAGGCCGAATTCGTACGCCATCTTGGCGCGGAAAAGATCATCAACTACAAGAATCGGGACTTCGTGCAGGAGACGCTGGACTGGAGTGGCGGACGCGGTGCAGACATTGTGTTCGACACAGTAGGTGGCGAAACCTTCCTGAAGTCGCTGAATGCGGCACGCATGTACGGCAAGGTGGTAAGCCTGCTCTCCACACCGCTGTCACTGGCCGACACACAACTGGCGCGGCTGCGTAACCTGACGCTGGGCTACGACCTCATGCTCACCCCGCAGGCAATGAACCTGAACGACGACCGCATCCATCAGCGCAAGATACTGGAACAGGGCGCGGCAATGGTGGATGCAGGCAAACTGAAAGTGCATGTATCGCACTGCTTGCCGCTGGAGCAGGTTTCCGAAGCACACCGCATGATCGAAGCGGGCGGCATGACCGGCAAGATCGTGCTGACGATGGAATGATGAAAACCACCCTCTCCCCTACCCCCTCTCCCACCCGTGGGAGAGGGGAGATATTCCCTCTCCCGCTTGCGGGACTGCGGAAGGGTCGCTGCAAAGCAGCGGGGGACCCACCGGCGTACCCCCTGCGGGTGGAGGGTTAGGGAGAGGGCATGCAATTCATCGACACTCACTGCCATCTCGACGCTGCTGAATTCGGTAACACTCAGGCCGACATCGTGCGCGATGCCATGGCGGCTGGCGTGACCCGTCTTGTCATCCCTGCCGTGGCGCGCAGCAATTTTGCGGTCGTACGTGAACTGTGCGAACGCTTTCCCGCCTGCCTCCCCGCCTACGGCATCCACCCCATGTACACCGATGATGCGCAGCCGGAAGACCTGCAGGTGCTGCGCGACTATCTCGCACTGCCCGGTACGGTTGCCGTCGGCGAGATCGGGCTGGATTTTTTCATCGACCATTACGACCGCGAGCGGCAGGAATATTTTTTCGTCGAACAACTGAAACTCGCAAAGGAATTCAACCTGCCCGTGCTGTTGCATATCCGCCGCGCGCAGGATGCCATCCTCAAGCTGCTACGCCAGCACAAAGTGCGCGGTGGGATTGCGCATGCCTTCAGCGGTAGCCACCAGCAGGCGGAGGAATTCATCAAGCTCGGTTTCAAGCTCGGCTTCGGCGGCGCCATGACGCACTCGCGCGCAACAAAACTGCGCGAACTCGCCGCTACCTTGCCGCTGGAAAGCATCGTGCTGGAAACCGATGCCCCCGACATCCCGCCGGATTTTCTGGAACGGGGGCAGCCGAACAAGCCGGAATACCTGCCACGCATTGCGCAAACGCTTGCAGAATTGAGAGGACTGCCGCCGGAAGAAATTGCGCGCACCACAACCGGGAATGTTTTATCCATCATGCAGATGTGACAGACAACACTCTGTTTTACAGTCGATTGACGCGACCCTTAACTGAGCAAAATATCAAAATCAGTTGTTTCAAGAATGATTTTTCGCACTTTTTCCTTCAACCAGAGATCATAAAAGTCGACCGGATTGTAATTGTCGGAAAGAATCATTGCGTCAGCGCGCTCCGGAAGTTCATAAGCCTGTTGCAGGCCGGGACGAACAATTTTTTCGGCCTCAGGATGAATGACCAATTCTCCTATGCGATCAAGCTGCAATTCGCGCCGCGCACCATCGTATGCCATGATCTCAATGTTGCCGGTACCGTCGTCCGAAGACACGTCATAGGCGGGATAGATATCAACCTGATCAAACACGCTCCGAAGCGTTTTTATAATCGATGCCGTCATCAAAGTATGATGTTTGAGGCTGCCAACAAGATTGACTGCAAGCACGCCGTCGGATGACAGCCGCTGTTTCGCAAGACGCATTGCTTCAACACTGAGCAGGTGGCCAGGCGTGGTATCACCATTGAATACATCAAGCACCATGAAATCATAGCGCTGCCTGGCATTGACCAGAAAATAACGCGCATCTTCCACGTGTACCGGAATCGATGGATTGAAACCGAAGTAATTGCGCGCGATATCAACAACTGCAGGGTCGATATCAACCACTTCCGTATTCACCCCCTGCGATTTGTACCAGGCCGGCACCACTCCTGCACCCAGTCCGATTACCAGGCAGTTTTTTCCATCCGGGTTGAGTGCATAAGGAAGAAATTGAAGAAAGTAGGCATACTCGTATATCGACTGTCCGTTATTCACGTCGACGCCGCCTTGTACCAGCCCATCAATCACCAGTTCACGATACCGTATTGCCTTGAATGAATAATCAATGACCTTCAGATTGCCATAGAAACTGTCGCGATTGGTGATACGTTCGACATGGGTTCCATCCGGCATGGTTTTGGACACATGTGTTTCATGCGGCAAAAACAGAAAAGGAATTATCGCGGCCAGTGCTAATACCCACTTGCGCCGGAAAAATACGAAATATACAACTGCCAAGGCAATGAGCAATGCGCCAGTCAGCAAAAAGATCTGATTGACACCGAGGTAGGCGATCAATACGAAGCCTGTAAGCAGGGTGCCGATAACACTGCCGACAGTGGATATCGCATAGAAACTACCCACAGTCCGGCCAATATTGTGCATTTCCCTGGCTGCGATCTTAACCACATAGGGAGACACACAACCCAGCAAAAACAGCGACGGCCCGAACAGCAGAAAAGCACTGGTTAATGAACCCCAGCGTAAACCAAGCGGCAGGCTCATTTGCAGAATAGGCCCCTTCAAAACCGGAACCAGTATCTCCAGAATTCCGGAAACCATGATGATGCCGTATAGCCAGTCCGGAGAACTTCTACGGTCGGACCAGTGTCCTCCAATCGCATAACCGGTGGCGAGGGCGACCATGGTGACAGTAATCAGAGAAGTCCATACGAAAAGACTTACACCGAAGAATGGGCCAATCACTCGTGAACCGAGCACTTCCACCACCATCACCAGAGCGCCGCAAACTGCCGCAGTAACAATCAAATAAGCGATGAAACCTTTAGAATGTTGCATGTTGGATTCCGTAGACAAATTGCATGGACATGATTCTACATCAGCAAAGCCCGGAAGCCGCGACTCAATCAGGTTCTGCGAGGCTGATGATAATCGCAGACACAAAATGTCTCCAATCAAAGGCGGCCCGGCAATATATGACAACTGCCCATTGCCGATAACGGTGTACAAAACCATGTTGCACCCCGCACCAGGAAGAATGTATCGTCCATCTTTTCGGAACTGCTTTCGCTCGCCAGAACAACATGAGTCCTCACACTCTTGATCCTGACCACAACCGCCGTTTCGGCGGCATCGACCGCCTCTATGGTGAAGGCACACGTGCTACATTACATCGTTGTCGTGTGGCAGTGGTCGGCGTGGGCGGTGTCGGCTCATGGACGGTAGAGGCGCTGGCGCGTAGCGGCATCGGCAATTTCACACTCATCGATTTCGACCAGGTGGCGGTGTCGAACGTAAACCGGCAGATACAGGCACTGGACAGCACGCTGGGCATGGCAAAGGTGCAGGCCTTGCAGGCGCGCGTTCGCGACATCAGCCCGGCCTGCAATGTGACTGTCATTGAAGAATTCCTCACGCGGGAAAACATGGCACAGTTCATCCCGCCCGGCGGGTTCGATGCGGTGATCGATGCCTGCGACGAGGCAAAAGTGAAAGCCGCGCTGATTGCACATGCGCGCTTCAATAAAATAAAGCTGGTAGTGTGCGGCGCGGCGGGCGGCAAGCGCGACCCGCTGAGATTGCGGCGCGACGATCTTGCCCGCACAACGCACGATGCACTGTTGTCGCGTATCCGCAACCTGCTGAAGAAAGACCTCGGCATCCAGCCGCGCAAGAACGGCAAATTCGGCGTGACCTGCATCTATCTCGACGAACCTACCCAGCGCGGTGCGGCCTGCACCACTGACGACCTGAATTGTTCCGGTTACGGTTCGACCGTAACGGTCACGGCGGCGATGGGATTTGCCGCCGCAGCATGGTGCGTGGACAAATTGCTGCCGAAGAAAAAATAGAACCTAAAACCTCACCCGTCCACAAAAGACACGAAACTCACGAAAAATCACGGCGGAATATTCTCATTCGCCGACTCACCCATCGGGTTGAGTATCAGAAGAATAAGTCTCTTGGGTTTTGTTCGTGCTTTTTCGTGTATTTCGTGGACAACCGCTTTTTCCAGGTTGGACTACTTGAGCCAGCCCTTGCGATAGAAATACCAGAACGGGATCGCGATGGAGAGCGCCATCAACAGCAGCGCGAACGGGTAACCCAGTTTCCAGCCGAACTCAGGCATGTCGCGGAAGTTCATGCCGTAGACGGTTGCGATCAACGTAGGCGGCAACAAGGCCGCCGCAACCACCGAGAACAGGCGAACGATACGGTTCTGACGGATGTTGATAAAGCCCTGGGTCGAGTCCATCAGGAAGTTGATCTTGTCGAACAGGAAGGCAGTGTGGCCAATCAGCGATTCGACGTCGCGCTGTATCTGCCGGACTTTCTCCATCTGCGCGGCATTAAGCCGCCTGCCGCGTACGAGGAAAGAAAGCGCGCGTTGCGTATCCATCACGTTGCGGCGGATACGGCCGTTGATGTGTTCGGCGTGGGCTATCTCGGCAAGCGCTTCCCCTGCCTGTTCATCGCTGAGCGGCATGCCCAGCACACTGTCGCTTACCTGACCGAGGTCGGCATATACGTCTTCCAGCGCATCGGCCGAAAACTCGATATCGATGCCATACAAGTCGATCAGCACGTCGCGGGAATCATGGATTTTTCCGGATTCGGCATGCAGACGTATACGCAACAGGCGGAAAATGGGCAGATCCTCTTCATGCGAACTGATGAGCGTCTCATTGGCCATTAAAAAAGCCACCGGCACACTGTGTGCACGGCTCTCCTTTCCCATGAGAAAGTCGGAACGCAAATGCAAAGTGTGATCATGCTCGAAAAAGCGTGCACTGGCCTCGATGTCGCGCAGCGGTTCGGGATGCGGCAAATGCAAACTGCAGCCCTGTTCGACCCACGCGATCTCTTCCGGTTTTGCTGCAACCAGATCGATCCAGACGATATGTTCAAGATTCAGGGGTTCGTCGAATTCGACATGAATACGATCAAGCCGCCCGTTCTTTACACTGAAAGCATACAGCATGGCGTACCTCGTTAAGGGCGAGCCCCATTTTAAGTCCTAAATGCCGAAGTGCGCGAGTATGCGATAGACGGGACCGTTCGCATCGCTCGACGATTGCACCAGCACGAATTCGTTGCAATGCCAGCATACGGCAGGCATGGGCGGCAGTGATTCATCGCTCCATTTTGCATTGCGCAACAGGGAAATATGCGGTTTGTAAGGCCGCCGGTCAAACCGGAAACGGTGTTTGCCGAGACTGGTCTCAAGTCCTTTTACCAATTCGGACAGTTGCGGCGGGATCCCCTCCGGGGCCGCATAAACAATACGGTTATGTCTCCAGTAGTGCGCCCGGGTCAGGTGCAATTCGAAAGGCTGGAATTTCGCCTCTTGCGCCGCCAGGCGCAACGCCTCCAGACGGCGCTCGGCCACTTCACCCAGAAACACCACAGTGGCATGCAGGGTTTCGGCACGCATCACGCGTCCGCCGCACAGTTTATGCAGCGGTGCCTGCCAGGAGGTCATGGCTGTACGTTCTGCATCGCTCGGCCAGAGGGCAAAAAACAATCGCAGGGAGGGTTCTTTTGCGTCGCGTTTCATGTTTCCCAGCTTAACAGGGCAGCCAATGCGCTGCCAGGACCGGAGGCGGTTCCGGGCGCCAAGGAGGTTCAGAGGCTCTCCCGGATGCTGTAGAATGCGCGGCTTGTTGAACGGCTGAACATTATGACCGCACGCCTACGCGAAATCCCATACAACTACACTTCATTCTCGGACCGTGAGATCGTCCTGCGTATCCTGGGCAGCGAAGCGTGGGACATTATCAACACCCTGCGCGAAGAACGCCGCACCGGACGTTCTGCGCAGATGCTGTACGAAGTGCTCGGTGACATCTGGGTTATTTCGCGCAATCCGTATCTCGAAGATGACCTGCTCGCCAACCACAAACGGCTCGACGCGCTGATTGGCGCGCTGCATCATCGCCTGTACGCCATCGAAATGCGCCGCGTTGCCGCTGAAAACGATCCTGACAACCAGCACAACCACAAAGTGAAACGGCTGCTTGAAATCGCCAGCATGGCTGTCGATCATTTTGCGACTGAATTCAAGACTACTTTGCATTTGCGCAAACATGCGTTGCGCACACTGGGCCGCATCACCCGCCGCGACAACATCCAGTTTGACGGTCTGGCGCGCGTCTCACATGTTACCGACGCCACCGACTGGCGTGTGGAATACCCGTTCGTGGTACTGCATCCGGACAGTGAAGAGGAAGTTGCGCCGCTGGTGCGCGCCTGCATTGAACTCGGCCTGACAATCATTCCGCGCGGCGGCGGTACCGGCTACACCGGCGGCGCTGTCCCGCTCACAAAATATTCCGCAGTCATCAATACCGAGAAACTGGACATGCTTTCCCCGGTCGAGCACCTGACATTGCCCGGACTGGATGCGCCGTATGCAACCATTCACTGCGGTGCAGGCGTGGTGACGCGCCGTGTGATGGAAGCGGCAGAAGCCCACAAACTGGTATTCGCGGTCGATCCCACATCGGCTGACGCCTCCTGCATCGGCGGCAATGTGTCCATGAACGCAGGCGGCAAAAAGGCCGTGCTGTGGGGCACTGCGCTGGATAATCTGGCTTCGTGGAAAATGGTCACGCCGGACGGGCTGTGGATGTTCGTCGAGCGCCTGGAACACAACCTCGGCAAGATTCACGATGCGCCGACTGTACGCTTCCGCATTTCGCGCTTCGAAGCGGATGGCAGGACGCCGCACGGCGAACCGGAAATATTAACCATAAATGGCAGCGCCTTCCGCAAGGCCGGGCTGGGCAAAGACGTCACTGACAAGTTCCTCTCCGGCTTGCCCGGCATCCAGAAGGAGGGCTGCGACGGCATCATCACTTCGGCGCGCTTCATCCTGCACCGCGAACACAAATTTACGCGCACTGTCTGTCTGGAATTTTTCGGCCAGGTACACGAAGCGGTTCCCTCCATCGTGGAAATCACCGAGTTGTTCAGCAAGAACGGCAACCACACTTCACCCTTTCCGCTGCGCCCGGCCCCGGTTTTTCTGGCCGGCCTGGAACATCTGGACGAGCGCTATCTCAAGGCTGTCGGATATGCCACCAAAGCCGATCGCGACGATTTCCCGAAGATGGTGTTGATCGCAGATGTCATGAGCGACGACGAGCACGCGGTCGGCGAAGCCGCGTCCGAGATCGTGCGCATGGCCAACCTGCGCCACGGCGAGGGCTTCGTCGCCGTGTCCGCCGAGGCGCGCAAAAAGTTCTGGCTGGATCGTGCACGCACTGCCGCCATCGCCAGACACACCAATGCTTTCAAGGTAAACGAGGACGTGGTTATCCCTTTGCCGCGCATGGGCGATTATTGCGACGGCATCGAGCGCATCAATATTGAGCTGTCGCTGACCAACAAGATCAGGCTGGTGGAAGCACTGACGGAATTCTTTGCGGGCGAACTGCCCCTGTATTACCAGGATGACGAACAGTTGGGCGATGCGGAACTGCTGGGCAGCCGCAAACAACAGGCGCGCGAGCTATTGTCTGCAGTCGGTGCACACTGGCAATGGCTGCTGGACAATCTTGACGCGCCCGCCAACAATATTTCCGGCAGCGCTTCCAGTTCAAACTGCAGCGTATTCAGCGTATTGCAGGATCGTAGTGTGCGCGCTTCGTGGAAGCGGGAGATACGCGAACCGTTGCGTCATATTTTCAGCGGCAGCACTTACCAGCCCATCCTCGATCAGTGCAACGCCATCCACCAGCATGTACTGAAAAGCCGCGTCTTCGTGGCGCTGCATATGCACGCGGGCGATGGCAATGTGCATACCAACATCCCGCTCAACTCCGACGATTACGCCATGCTGCAGCAGGCTTACGGTGCGGTGGATCGCATCATGAAGCTGGCCAAGGACCTGGGCGGCGTTATTTCCGGCGAACACGGTATCGGCATCACCAAATTCGATTTCCTCGAGGAAAAGGAAATCGCGCCCTTCACGGCCTATAAACAGAAGGTCGATCCCGAGGGTCACTTCAACAAAGGCAAATTACTCAAGGGCAGCAATCTGGAACGTGCATACACCCCCAGCTTCAGCCTGATGGAATTGGAGAGCCTGATCCTGGAGAAGAGCGAACTGGGAAACATCGCCGACTCGATCAAGGACTGCCTGCGCTGCGGCAAATGCAAACCGGTATGCAACACGCATGTGCCACGTGCCAACCTGCTTAACTCGCCGCGCAACAAGATCCTCGGCACTTCGCTGCTGATCGAAGCCTTCCTGTACGAAGAACAGACCCGGCGCGGTGTTTCCATCCAGCACTTTGCCGAATTCGGCGATGTGGCCGATCACTGCACGGTATGCCACAAGTGCGAAAGCCCCTGTCCTGTGGACATCGATTTTGGCGATGTATCCGTGGCAATGCGCAATTTCCTGCGCAAGCTGGGCAAGAAGAAATTCAAACCAGCCAGCGCGCTGTCCATGTTGTTTCTCAACAGCACCGATCCGACCACGATCAAGATGCTGCGCAAGATGTTGATCCAGTGGGGCTACCGTACCCAGCGTTTCATGCATCGCCTGGCTGGAAACTCCGGCCTGCTCCGCGCGCAGACGGCGCATCCGCCTGCCACCACAGGCAGGCCGCCTATCATCGCCAAGGTGATCCACTTCATCAACAAGCCGCTGCCACCCAAAGTGCCGAGCAAAACAGCGCGCGCATTGCTCAACATCGAAGACAGCACCATCGTGCCAGTGATACGCAACCCGCATAATTCGAGCGAGGATGGCGAGGCTGTGTTCTATTTCCCCGGTTGCGGTTCGGAGCGTCTGTTCAGCGAGATCAGTCTGGCTGCACAGGCAATGTTGTATGAAATGGGGATCACCACGGTGTTGCCGCCGGGATATCTGTGTTGCGGTTATCCGCAGACTTCTGCCGGTTGTGAAGACAAGGGCGGCCGCATCACCATGGATAACCGCGTGTTGTTCCATCGCGTGGCGAATACGCTCAACTATCTGGATATCAAGACCGTCGTCGTGTCGTGTGGAACCTGCATGGATCAGTTGCTGAAATACCAGTTCGACAAGATTTTCCCCGGCTGTAGATTGCTCGATATTCATGAATTCCTTCTCGAGAGGAACGTAAAGCTGGAGGAGATAGCTGATACACGTTTCATCTATCATGACCCCTGCCACTCGCCGATGAAGACACACCTACCGATCAAGGTTGTGAACCAGTTGATGGGGACTCGTGTCTTATTGAACGAGCGTTGTTGCGGAGAAGCAGGAACTTTTGCAGTTACCCGGCCGGATATTGCCACGCAAGTCCGCTTCCGCAAGGAAGAGGAATTGCGCAAGGCTATGACTACGTTGCGCACTGACGGCAATAGCAACAAGGTTAAAATACTCACCTCGTGTCCTGCCTGCCAGCAGGGACTGTCGCGTTACAGCAATGACGTGCAGACAGAGGCCGGATACATTGTGGTTGAAATTGCCAGGCAACGGCTCGGCAATAACTGGTTGCAGGATTATGTCACCAAGGCAAATGACGCCGGCATTGAGCGTGTTCTACTTTAATTGAATATTATGCTGCCACTGGAACCGACTGACAAACAAGTCAAGCCCTCTTTCAGGGACGCAGCCACTTGCCTGAAGTGGCTGGATCAGCTGCAGCTGACAAACCTGAGCCTGGCACAAGGAACACTGCGCACCAAATTGGATGAATTCAACCGCTTCCCCATGAGAGGTAGTGAGCGCTTAAAGACGCTGGAAGTTCTGCGGGAGCCCGTCGATACGGTGCAGACCGATTTTGCAAAAAGGCTTCTCGGCAAAAAGTTGCCGTTTTCCAACGATGATTTTGTTGCGCTCATCTCTCTGTCCGGTCTTTGGCAAAGCATGCTCAACGGCTACCTGCGCTGCCTGCAATCGCTTGAGGACGGAGACTCATCGCTTTCCGGCGAAGAAGTAATGCTTTGCCAGCGATGCATGGTCTACGGCAGCCTGCAACTCGGAGAGTTCCTGCGCGCCGGCTACGAGCCGGATGCCAAATCATGGCAGCACTTTCACACCGTATATGCACACATTGAAGCGCAAAACCTGCAAAAGAAAGCCATCGCAGATAACCGCTATCTGAACGACCGCGTTTCATGCCGTACGATTTATACCAAAGTACTGTTGCTGCATCGTGCGCGACTGCTTGGACTGAGACGTAAACAATGGCCTACTTTGAACCGCTGGCTGGACAGTTGGGGCGACAACTTCACCGTCGAAACCAGTTGCAGCATGACAAGGGAAGATGCCCCTCCCCTGGCTGTCGATCTGGAGGGATCGCAAGGACTTATTCCGGTAGATCAGGCCACGGATTCCCCCAGCATGCGTTTTCTGGCCATGGTCCCCCTGTCCAAACTCATCCGCGTCAAAACCATCCTGTTGCAACAAGGTCAATCGCCGACGCAGCTGGATCTCGGCGATGACATGACCAGCAAGGAATGTTCCGATCTGCTCAACCGGTTGCATGTCTGCTGGTGCGAAAGACGTGCCGAATCGCTCGCAGACAATCCCCGCGAAGCACCCGTCGCAGAGCTCTGTTACACCATCGAGAATATCTATACACACATCGCGCGAAAACCTTTCAGGCCGCCGGAAGTAACAAGCATTTCCGACATGGAAACGCAAAAGCAGATTGATACATTTGGCCGGGTTCTGGATCAGACCGATCGCCACAATCTGGTTCAGCTCGGCTTTCTGACTGAACAATGGCTGGTTGAAGAAGACGGTTTGTTGCATGCACGTCTGTTGCGCAAATCGGCTTCCGGAGAACGTCTTGGTTTGAACCAGATCGTCTGTGTACATAAAGCGGATGCAGGAAGCTATAAACTCGGCGTAATTACCTTGGTCAGCATCAACCGCGGCGGACAGCTCTACATCGGCGTGCGTTATCTGCCGGGAGCGCCGCAAGCTGTAATCGCACACGGCGATGCAAGCGGAAATCTGCTTTCCGGTACAGCCCCCGCGCTTGCCCTGCCGGAGATATCCAAACTGCGTATCCCGGCCAGCATCGTCATTCCGCGCGACTGGTTCCAGACGGGACGCCGCCTGGAACTCAGGCTGCAACAAAAGTTGAAGCTGGGTGTAACACTGGGAATCAGTGTGGAAAAAGGAAACGACTTCGAACGCGTTGGCTTCACGCCGGACAAATAGTTCAATCTTCCGATTCAGACTCCACGTATCGCCGCTTTGCCGGAAAAACAATACTGAAGGTACTGCCCTTGCCTTCTTCACTAGCGATATCAAAATACGCCTGATGGCGAATAACGATGTGCTTGACGATGGCAAGCCCCAGCCCCGTGCCGCCCGTCTCGCGCGAGCGGCTGCGATCCACGCGATAGAACCGTTCGGTAAGGCGGGAAATGTGTTGCGGCGCAATGCCGATGCCGCTGTCCTTTACGCTGAACACCGTGCGGCCATCGGGTTGTTCGTGCCAGCGTAAAACAACTTCGCCGCCCGGTGAAGTATAGCGAACGGCATTGGTAACAAGATTGCCAAAAGCACTGTGCAACTCGTTCGCGCTTCCGGCAAGTTTTGCTTCGCTGTCGATCTCCAGTTCGATCCGGTGTTGCCCGTTACTCAGAGAGCACCCCTCTTCATACAAGGTACGCATCAGTTGCGGCACATCAACTTTCTCCTCGAGTAAAACGCTCTGTTCATTCTCCAGCCGGGAAAGCGTAAGCAAATCATTCACCAGGCTTTCCATGCGCGAGGTTTGTTCGCCCATCAACTTCAGGGCCCGGTGCGACATGTCGTTTTCCAGATTTTGCATATCCTGCAGCGTTTCGACAAAACCGTTGACTACGGTCAGCGGGGTGCGCAGTTCATGCGATACATTGGCAACGAAATCGCGGCGCATGGTCTCAATGCGTTCCAGATGCGTAATGTCGCGGCTGATCAGCAGATGTTTGTTGCCACCATATGCGATAAGTTTGATCGATAGCACGAGATCATCATGACGTATGCCGCGCAATATCAATGGTTCGGCATAGTCTTTCATCTCGAGGTAATGCACGAATTCGGGCTGGCGTGCCAGGTAGGTAATCTGTTGTCCGATATCACGTTCACTGTCCAGTCCGAAATGATGCTCTGCCAGGGGGTTACACCATTCGATACGGTCTGCTTTTCCCAGAATCACCACCCCTTCCGGAAAAGCCGCAGTGGCCTGCGCCATCTGCCGCAAAGCAGCAGCATGTTTATCGCGGGATTTTCGATGCTTTCTGCTCATCTTGTTGAGTCGCGAAAAAGCCTCCTCCCACATTCCGGAGCCAACCGGCACTTGCTGCCTGTCCGGATCAGAGAGCCATTTCTCGAAAGCGACCAGATTACGCAAATGACTCAGTAGCCGCAGTGACATGCCGATACCGAAGACCAGCGCGGCCGGCAACGCCCCGGCAATCGGCCAGACAAACAAGGCGAACAAAGACAGGAAGAATGGAAAAACGAAAGCGCGTTGCCAGAAATCGCTCACGGCAAAACCTTAAAATTGAATTGCCCGCATTATACGTGGTGATGCAAATATGGGCTCAACGAAAAATTATTTTGCGGAAAAACGATACCCGCTACCGCGCACGGTCTGTACCAGACCATCCAGTTTGTGGGGCTCAAGCGCCTGGCGCAGACGGCGAATATGGACATCCACGGTACGTTCTTCAACGAACACATGATCGCCCCATACCTGATCCAGCAACTGCGCCCGGCTATAAACACGCTCAGCGTGAGTCATGAAAAAATGCAGCAAGCGAAACTCGGTGGGGCCGAGCTCAATCTTTTCTCCATTGACACTGACACGGTGCGTGATCGGCGACAATTCCACCCCTTCCACACGCACCGTCTCATCGCTTATCTGTGGTGCGCGACGGCGTAAAACGGCACGGATGCGCGCCATCAGTTCCCGCGGCGAAAAAGGCTTTGTGATGTAGTCATCGGCACCGGACTCCAGGCCGAGTATTTTGTCGTGCTCGTCGGTACGGGCAGTCAGCATGATGATGGGAATATCGCGTGTGCGCGAATCGGCCCGCAGACGCCGCGCCAGCTCGACCCCGGACGTGCCGGGCAACATCCAGTCGAGCAAAATAAGGTCGGGCAGGGCACGATTGATCTCGGCCATTGCGCCGGGCACGTCATAGGCCTGAATGGCGCGGAAACCACATTGCGCCACGTTGAAAGCCAGCAATTCCTGAATTGCCGGCTCGTCTTCCACTAGCAGGATATTCGCTGTCGGCATCTATTTCTCCATATCTCTCACGTTGCCAGCGATGATATGAAAGAATTATGACAGTTATATGACAGATCAGTCGGTCTGTTGATGTGGGTATGCCTGTCCATCCTTCTTGAGCATGTCGGACAGCAACGATCCCGCCACCATACCGATGATGCTCACGAGGAAGCCGGCAAATTGCGGCGGAATAACACCCTCCGGCGCAAATAATTCCATCGTCAACCAGGTCACCAGCCCCAGTCCCATGGCGAAATAGGCACCCAGCGTAGTGGCACGTTTCCAGTACAGTCCTGCCACCAACGGCGTGAAGGCCAGCACCAGCGTCACCTTGTAGGCATTCTCCACCATCTGGTGGATGCCGGTCTCCTGATCCAGCGCCCACAACGCATAGAGCGTGACGCACACCGAGAAAACACCCACCACCCAGCGTGTCATCACCAGCATCTTGTGATCGGACAGGTTCTTGCGTGTAATCCAGCCCTTGAGTACGTTCTCGGACAGCGTGACCGAAGGTGCCAGCAAGGTGCCCGAGGCCGTACTCATGATCACCGACAGCAACGCACCATAGAAGATGACCTGTGCAAACAAGGGCAGATGCCCCTTGACCAGTTCCGGCAACAGTTTCTGGCTATCCTCGCCCAGCCATTGCGCCGCCAGGGCCGGGTCGACCAGGTTGGCCGAATAGGCCATGAACAGCGGGATCGCAGCAAACAGGAAATAGGCCACGCCGCCCATCACCGTACCCCACACCGCGACGTTCTCGTTCTTCGAGGAGTTGGCGCGCTGGAACACGTCCTGCTGCGGAATGGATCCGAAGCCCATGGTCAGCAGGCCGGAAATGAAAGCGACCATTGCGACCGCATTCATCTCGGGCCAGAAATGGAATTTCCCGTTTGCCGCTGCATGCTCGATCACAGGCTGGACACCACCCGTCATCCCGGCCAGCAGCGTCGAGATGTAGATCAAACCGATGACGATGACGATCATCTGAAAGAAGGTGGTGAGCGCGACCGACCACATGCCGCCGTACAGGGTATACAGCAGCACCACTGCAGCACCGATCAGGATGCCCTGCACCTGGGTAATGGAACCATCGGACAGCACGTTGAATACCAGGCCCAGCGCGGTGACCTGGGCGGACACCCAGCCCAGGTAGGACAGGGCAATGGCAATACCGGCAATGACCTCGACTTTGTGGCCGAAGCGCTGGCGATAGAAGTCGCCGATGGTGAGCAGGTTCATGCGGTAGAGCTTGCGCGCAAAGAACAGTCCGAACAGCACCAGGCACAGCGAGGCACCGAACGGGTCGGAAATCAGGCCACTCATATCCTCTTCGAGGAAGGTCGCCGGTATGCCCAGCACGGTCTCGGCACCGAACCAGGTGGCAAACACCATGGCCATCACGATGTAGATGGGCAGCGAACGCCCGGCGGTGATGTAGTCACGTGCGTTGTGCACCTTGGTGGCGGCATACATGCCGATGCCGATGGACAGGATCAGGTATAGGACGACGAAACCGATCAGCATGCAAATTCTCCCAGTTCAGACAATGAAAGTTATTCTATAGCAGCATTCCGGAAAACGAAAAGATTGCCAACTGCCACCTCTGGATTTACCGGACTGTTCAAACCGACAGCCTTACTTCCACCCCCAGTCTCCGTATGCGTGCCGCAAAACCCTGCATTTGCGCTTCCGGCAGAGCGGACAGGCGCGATGCTTCCACCTGCATGGAAGGACGTGCCAGCCCGTAAAGCAACACCCCTTGCGGCTTGATACCTGCGATCAATAGCCTTTTCAGATAAGCCACATAATCGTCTTCGTCCTGCGCGGCCGGCGCCACACCGTCCAGCGCAAACCAGCAGGTTTGAATCCAGGTATTGGCGCAGCAGCCAATGGCGATTGCAAGATTTTGCTGCACTTTGTCCAGCGTCATTCTGGTGTCATTGACGAGCGCCATACCGGCTTCACTGGCGCGGTCGAGCTTGAACCAGACTTCGCCATTGAGTTGTGCCATACGGCGCAAGCCTTGTTGCACATTGTCGCGCTGTACAAGACTTCCGTTCGTGATGAGTACCAGTTTGAGATCGGCAGGCTTGAGCCTGCCGATAAGTTCGATGACTTCGGCGAATTCCTGCGCACTGGTCGGTTCGCCGTTGCCGGATAGCGCGATATCGTTGATGCGGCGCGCTTCGGGCGGCACGCGCTGCATGAAATCGCCGTGCAGCAATTCATGCAGAAAGCCGCTCAATTCCTTTTCCAGCAATACCAGATCGACCGGCGGTGCGGTTCCGCGCGTGAGTTCGGGCACCTGGCAGTAGATACAGCGCCAGTTGCAAGCGTTATTGGTATTGAGGTTAATGCCGATGGAGACGCCACCCGCGCGGCGCGAAACAACCGGATATACATAGCGCAATCCGGCGCTGTCGCGGCTATGATCGGTGACGCTTAAGGATTTTTCACTCAAGATTTGACCAAAGGCAGATACTGCGCCGGATCCACCGGCTTGCCGAATTTGCGGATTTCAAAATGCAATCCAACCTGGCTGGCATCACTGCTGCCCATCTCGGCGATCTTCTGCCCTTTCCTCACCTGCTGGCCTTCTTTCACCAGAATCCTGTCGTTGTGAGCGTAGGCACTGAGATAGGTCTTGTTGTGCTTGATGATGATGAGCTTGCCGTAGCCACGCAATCCGCTGCCCCGATACACCACTTTGCCGGCTGCGCTTGCCACCACCGCCTGGCCGCGCTTACCGGCAATATCCACACCTTTACGATTGTTACTCTCGGAAAATCCGGCAACCAGTCTGCCGTTGGTCGGCATACCCCATTCCAGCGGACTCTCGTTATCTACTGCCTGGGATGAAGCGCGCGACCTGACCGACACAGTCCGGGTTGCTTCTGCACGCACGGGATTATTCTGCAAGCGTTCTGCCTGCGCCAGGGCACGTTCTGTATAGGCAAGTTTACCCACCCTGGGGTAGCTTTTCGTGACGGCTTCCGGCGCTTGCGAAAGCATCACTGGTCTGGGTATATCGCCGGAAGGTGGCGACCCGGCGACCGGAATATACAACTTCAACTTCTGGCCGATCCGAATCTGTGCCGGATTGTCCAGATCGTTCCAGTCGGCCACATCATGGTAGTCCAGACCGTTCAGGAAAGCGATACTGAAAAGCGTATCGCCCTTCTGTACAACATGTGTTTTCTGGACAGCCTCGTATTCGGAATCCATCACCGGCCTTTCGGCAGGCGATGGAGCAGGTGGTGCAGCGCCTTTATCAGCGTTGTATCTCATGACAGACGCTTCAACAGGAGCAGACGCTTCACCCGCGCCATATCCCATAACCGGGGTCTTTCGTCCATTTGACGCAGTGATGGATGAACATCCAGCCAGTACGAATGCGGTCAATACCCATGTTGCAAACTGCAGAATCGGTCTGTTCATGCTTTTCCCATCACCAGCGGCACAAATCTCACTGCATCCAGACGACTTTCGTTAAAGCCGTTTTCGTCGCGCTCGATCTGATACAAGTATTGTTCTTGAGTTCCCATCGGCAGAACCATTCTACCACCGACCGCCAACTGCTCCCGCAACGTTGTTGAAAGCCTGGGGACAGCACAGGTTACGATAATGCCGTCAAACGGCGCAGCATCCGGCAAACCATCCGTGCCATCCGAATAACGCAGATTGACGTTGAATATTTTCAGTTCGTGTAATGTTTTTCTGGCACGCTCATATAACAAATGAATGCGTTCGACGGAATAAACTTCTTTCGCCACTTTTGACAATACTGCCGCCTGATAACCGCAACCGGTACCAATCTCCAGCACGCGGTTGAGTTGCTTGCCGTTGCGCAGCACCTCAGTCATGCGCGCCACAATGTATGGTTGCGAAATCGTCTGGCCCAGCCCGATGGGCAGTGATACATCGTCATAAGCACGTGTTGACAATGCTTCGTCTATAAATATATGGCGCGGCACTTCATTCATCGCCGCCAGCACTGTCTCATCCCGAATACCCTCGGCGCGCAGCCGGTCGATCAGACGGCCTCGCGTACGCGCTGAAGTCATACCGATGCCGGCGTAACGCAAATTCATGGCTGCTCCCCAAGCCACGAACGTACTGCATCCAGCTGGTTGTATTGCGTCAGATCGACCTGCAACGGTGTAATGGAAACACGATCCTGCGAGGTTGCAAAAAAATCCGTCCCTTCCCCTGCATCCTGCGCCTGGCCCGCCGCACCGACCCAGTACACCGGTTCACCATGCGGATTGCTGCTCTTGATCACCGGCTCGGCCCTGTGACGTTTTCCCAGCCGCGTCACCTCCATACCTTGTATTTGTTCGAAAGGCACATCCGGCACATTCACATTCAGCAACCACGGATGGGAATGTGTCTGCTTCATGAAACGTTGCACCAGTTCCTCCGCAACCCTGCCCGCCGTGTCGTAGTGCACGGGGTCATGATTTATCATCGAGATCGCGATGGACGGAATGCCCAGCAGGAAACCTTCAGT
The DNA here is from genome assembly GCA_050303535.1 of Sideroxydans sp. Classification (GTDB taxonomy): domain Bacteria; phylum Pseudomonadota; class Gammaproteobacteria; order Burkholderiales; family Gallionellaceae; genus Sideroxyarcus. Next base: position 20,142 of record JBNLBY010000005.1, read on the forward strand.
TGCTGCGGCCACCGTGCCCGAGTAGATTGTGTCATCGCCCATGTTGGCGCCGGAATTGATGCCTGACACCACAATATCCGGTTGCACATCCACCATGCCGGTCACAGCCAGGTGCACGCAATCGGTGGGCGTGCCATCAACATAATAGAACCCGTTGGACGCCTGGCGCAGGTTGAGCGGCCGGTTCAGAGTGAGTGAATTGCTCGCACCGCTGCGGTTGCGCTCCGGCGCAACGACCGTCACTTCCGCAATAGCGGAAAGATGCCGAGCCAGACAGGCCAGACCCGGCGCGAAATAACCGTCGTCATTACTGATCAGGATGCGCATGGAATAAGGCAAAACTGAAGGAAAAAGGAATCATTATCGTTGTCATAATCACCGGCGATCAGTCAGTCATACCAAAGGCAGATCGCCGGGACGAATGTTAGCCGCCTTTTCCGTTTGCTTCCAGCCTAACTTGTCGCTTCCTCCATCCATTCAAACGCGACCTGTTCGTAGCCCTCGCCCTCTGTCAGCATGCTTTCCAGTTTGATCTCACGTTTTTTTCGCCCACCGGCACCTGGTTTCGTCCAGATTAAACAATTGCCGAATTCAGGATTTCTGCCCCGGTTCGGCAGGCAGATTGGCTTTTGTTCGCAACAACTCGACAAGTTGATCAAAATCGACCAGCTTACTGGAAAAACTGAGCTTCTCCCGGTCGGCAAATGTCACAACTGCCATACGCCCGCCTTTGGCAAACCACACATCGACTGCAGTAATGTCTGATATCCGGTATTCGCCACTCTTGATACCGTCAACAACGATGCGATCGTCATCAATGGTCAGTGAATAACTGTAGAGAAGTACACCTTGATACACGATTACGAAGAACAGCGGCAAAAACAGCAGCCATCCCCAAAACGCCGGATTAGTTCCAATATACAAAGCGATCAACATAACCATCGCAATGGCAAATTCTGTATAGGCACGCCATTTCGGATATCGAATTGTCATTTTCGGACTCAAAACTCCTGTTATGTACATTACGTCGATTCGCATCTCCGCCAATTCAACCTGGCAGCACCTGCTCCCCGGAGCATTCCATAACACGTTTCATGCAGCACTCACGCTGGTGGCATGATAATAAATTAACTTAGTGAATTAATACAGAATAGACAAGCCAATACAGGTATGCTTGAAAAACAGGGAATTCTCTACCCGTTCCCTGTGGCAAATTCAGAAGGTAGCTGCCTGCTACTCACTGATTGCGGTTTTTTATTCGCCATTTTGTATTCATAGACAACATAGGCCGTAACCGCAACGGTAACACCCATCACTATCGCAATACCGATTGCAATGCGTTTCCGCCATGGCTTGCCCAGTTTTGGGCGGATAGCAACCAGATAGAAAAACAATAACAGGAACTCGACCCGCAAGATATTGGTCATCTGTAACAAAGTAGCTTTGGTCATATATCCCTGATTTGAAATTTGAAGTTGCCGGTTGCGAAGCGCATTTGCTTGCGCACTTTTCCCAGCTGTTATGGCAGCGTCCTGGCCAGCCGGAAGCCGTAGCTGAAATCACGGTAGTTCGTACCGAATTTATGACGCGAAGCCGCGCGGCTATATTTCATATCTTTTCCCCACGAGCCGCCGCGCAGCACACGCATCGAACCACCTTGCCATGCGCTGCCATCCGTTGGCGCGCCAACATAGTTGTCGTGATAGGTATCTTCCACCCATTCCCACACATTGCCGCTCATGTCATACAGGCCAAAAGCATTGGGTTTCTTGGTCGCAACCGGGTGGGGGGTATTGAAAAAGAAACTGCCGCTGTTGAAACTGTTCCATGCAACGTTATCGAAATTGTCGCTGCCGCAAAATTCATGCTGACCGCCTGCGCGGCAGGCATATTCCCATTCGGCTTCGGTTGGCAGGCGGTATTGCTTACCCGTCCTGGCATTGAGCTTCTGGATGTATTGCTGAACGTCATCCCAGCTGACCTGCTCCACCGGGCAGTCGCCGCCGCAAGTACTGAAGTGGCTCGGATTGGTAAGCATCACGGCCTTCCATTGCGCCTGTGTTACTTCTGTCTTGCCAATGGCAAACGGTTTGGCGATGGTGACGCGATGAACGGGTTTTTCATCGTCCTTGCCGCCGTTCGAACCCATGTCAAAGCTGCCCGCAGGAAGCTCGACCATCTCGGGACATTCCGGACATTCCTTGACCGCTTTGCCTGCAACAGGCACAACAACCAGTTCCCATTGGTAAAGCTTGTCTTTCGCCGTACGCGCATCAGCACCATCCGGCGCAAGCAGCAGATAGCGTTTCATTTCCCGCGTTGCATCCTGATATTTTTTTTCCTCGCCCAGCAGCAACCCTAGCTGAAAGTGACCCTCCGGCCACCAGGGCGCAATTTCCAGTGCCTTGCCAAACAGTTCGATCGCCCTCGCCGGCTGCTTCTCCTGCACCATGAACTCGGCCTGCACCTTATATTTGTAGGCATCCTCGGACAATACCGGCTTGGGTTTGGCCGCCCGGTATTTTGCAGCGACATCCTCAAACGAATCTTTCACACTCTCGGCAAATGCCGGTGCGCAAATCAAGAAAAGAAGAACTGCCAGGCAGGCGCGAATGTTTACCAAAATACTCTCCTTAAGCTATCGGCTTAATTGGGAAATCAAAGGGTAATTGTAGCTGTTTTTCAGTCCTGCTTACCATGAAGTCAGACCAGGCAGCTTGCATCTGCTCATTTCGGCGGTTTGGCATGCGCCGGGCGAAATGCCTTGCACTGCTCCGAATCAGATTCCAGATATGCGCCCTCGATCAAATCGACGCAGTAGGGAATGGCCGGAAACACCGCATTCAGACAGTCGTCAATAGCTGAGGGCTTGCCAGGCAGGTTCACAATCAGGCTCTTGCCGCGAATACCGGCCGTCTGGCGCGACAATATCGCGGTCGGCACAAACTTGAGCGATGCAGTGCGCATTAGTTCACCGAAACCCGGCATCATTTTTTCACACACAGCCTCGGTCGCTTCCGGCGTAACGTCGCGCAATGCCGGACCTGTACCGCCGGAAGTCACCACCAGCGAACATCCTTCAACATCGCATAATTCGATAAGTGTTTTTTCGATCTGCGCCTGCTCGTCCGGAATCACGCGCGCGACCGCCTCCCATTCGCTGGTCAGCACGCGTTCAAACCATGCTTGCATGGCGGGGCCGCCTTTGTCTTCGTATTCGCCGCGGCTGGCGCGGTCGGAGATGGTCACAATTCCGATGCGTGCTTTCGTCATAATCAATCCTCTAATGATTCCTTTCCCCTTTAAGGGGGAAGGTCAGGATGGGGGTAGTATCGTTGAGCCTCACAACTTCTACCCTCACCCTAACCCTCTCCCGCCTGCGGGAGAGGGAATGTGGCTGAAATAAACTAGTGCTTTTGAATTCACCACCCCCCGCCAACATCACCCTGATACTCGGCACCATCCAGTAACTGCACGGTCACTTTGTCGCCCGCCACCAAACCTTTGCTTGCCGCCGGAACGATCATCAGGCCTTCCGTCCTGGACATGGAAGCCAGAATTCCGCTGCCTTGCGCGCCTGCGGAAGTTGCCGTGTATCCAGCCTCATCCTTCGCAAGCATCACGCGTACGAATTCGACACGGCTGTGTTTGTGTTTCACTTCATGCGTCAGCCGTGCTTCGACAGTGCGGCGATAAAGGCGTGTGCACCCCATCATGTGCCGCAACGCTGGCAATACGAATTGCTCGAAGCAGACCATGCTGGAGACCGGATTGCCCGGCAAGCCGAAAACAAAAGTCTTTGCAGTCGTACCGAACGCCATTGGATGTCCCGGTTTCATTTCTACGCGCCAGAATTTCATCTGCACACCCAACGCTTCCAGCGTCGGACGCACATAGTCATGCACACCGACCGAAGTGCCGCCGGAAACCAGCAGCGCGTCGTATTTCAATCCGTCCTGCAGATAACGGCGCAGTTCGTCCGGATCATCGCGCGCAATGCCCAGCAACGCGGGCTGGATGCCCAGCGCCTGTACCTGCGCCATCAAGGCGTAACTGTTGGCATCAGGAATCTTGTTGGCATCGAATGGATCGCTCAAACCTTCCAGTTCGTCGCCAGTAGAAAGAATCGCCACGCGCGGCTGGCAATACACCTGCACTGTGCTGCGTTTCACCATCGCCAGCATGCCGACCGCACCCGGAATAATTTCGGTTCCAGCCGGCAACACCACATCGCCGTTGCGCATGCCCTCGCCTCGCGGCCGGATGTCGTTGTTGGGTTTTACCGTGACGTTGATCTGCACCTGTGTGTCTGACACTGCTTTCGTATCCTCCACGCGAATCACCGTATCCGCACCCTGCGGCACAGGCGCGCCGGTCATGATGCGTGCGCACTGTCCGGCCTGTACGGCCCTGGCCGGCATATCGCCCGCCTTGATGTCTTCGATGATTTCCAGCGTGGCTGGCGCATTCGCCACATCGGCACTGCGCAACGCAAAGCCATCCATCGCCGACACGTCGTAAGGCGGCTGGTCGCGGTTGGCACGAATATCTTCAGCCAGCACGCGCCCCAGGGACTGCTCCAGTTTGACGCTCTCTGTGCCGGGCAACTTTACCGATTCCAGAATGCACTGCTGTGCTGCTGTTACTGTCAGATGTTCCACTGTTTACTTCTCCTGTGCCGCTCGTAAATCCTGCGGCGTATCCAGATCAAAAAAACTGCGCAACTGCGGATCGACTACCTGCATTTGCGCTTCACTCACATAACACACGCGCACTATATCCAGCAATGCACGAAAACTGTGTTTGCCCTCGCCATGCAAACAGGCTCGCACTTCATCCAGACACTCCCTGGCATAAAACGCCGCCAGAGGTTGCGGATGCCCACCCACCACCGGCACCACCGCCTGATATTCCGCGCGCTGCAGTGCGAGGTATTCGATCACCGCCGGCACCATGAACGGCATGTCGCAGGCCACAATAAATATCCACGGTGTAATCGCCCGTTCCAGCGCAGCCGCCAGACCGGCCAGTGGTCCGCTGTACGCGGGATCGTCGCAAACCTGCGGCAGGTCGATTTCGGAACGGGACTGGCGCACACTGACGATGACTTCGGCAAACATGGGTTGCAGTGTGGCGACTACGCTTTGCAGCAGCGTCCGCTCACCCAGCACAAGACTGGCCTTGTCCCGCCCCATGCGGCGCGAATCTCCGCCTGCCATGATGACGGCCGTGCAGTTCTCTATCATTTTTGCTGAAGAATGAAGTCGGCGATTGCAGCAATATCTTCCAGCCCGAAGTGCAGCAATTGTGGATACACCTCGTCCATATCGGTCACGATGGCGATCAGCCCATCCTCAATGGCACAGCGCGGCGGCTTATCGCAGGTGCGGCGTAACACTTCTATCTTCGCGCCCGGCGCATGGGAAAATCCTTCCGCCAGCACCAAGTCTGCCTCGCCCAGGAAACGTTGCGCCAGTTGCTCCGGATCGCGCTCCGTTTTCGCATCCGCCACCAGTTGCAGCGCATCACGCGTAAGCAGCATGCTCATCACCGCACCCGCATCCTTGTAGCGGAAACTGTCCTTGCCCGGCGTATCCAGTTCCACCTTGTGGTGGGCGTGCTTGATGGTGGCGACTTTGACGCCGCGCGCGCACAACTCGCGAATAAGCTTTTCCGTCAGGGTGGTTTTGCCGGAGTTGGAATGACCGACGATACTAAGTACTATTGGCGCAGTACTCATGGATGCGGCGTCACCCATGATTCACCTTGCGGCGTGATCTCCTTCTTCCAGATCGGCACACGCTGCTTCAGTTCATCGATCATCCAGCGGCAGGCATCGAACGCGGCAGCGCGATGTTCGGCGCCTGCGGCAATGAATACAATATTGTCGCCGCCCTTCACAGTACCGACGCGATGCACGATGCGCGCCTCCAGCAAACCGAATTTTGCTATGGCTTCGCTGCGCAGTTTGTTCATCTCGGCCAGCGCCATGCTGCCATAGGCGTCGAAGCTGATCTCGGACACTTCGCGGCCTTCGGAAAAATCGCGCGCGCAGCCGAGGAAGGTGGCGATGCCCCCCATGCGTTTGGAACTGGCTTTCAAGGCATTGATCTCTTCGTCCTGGGAGAAATCTTCAATCTGAATGCGGACTGCATCTTTCATATCCTGTAAACCCCTTATGGTCCACGAAAAGCACGAAAAAACACGAAAAAGCAAATACTCCGATCAAACTCAATGGTTTTGTTCGCGTCCTTTTGTGTCTTTCGTGGACAATGGTTTTCTAACCCCCACTGAATTTCGCCATGAAAGCGATCTCGTCGTTGTCATGCAGCACGGTCTGCTTGTCGTGAACCTGGGTCTGATTCACTGCAATGAAGCTGACGATACTGAAGGCGCCTGGATACTGCATGCCGAGGTGGGCAATGACGTCGTGCAGGGTCATACCTTCGGTGAATTCCACTTGTATCTCGCGCGTCTGCACACGGTCGGCAACAGGTCCAAAAAAGAGCACAGTAATCATTTTGTCCCGGAGTTTGTAGAAAAATTCGTAACGAGAGCAGCAGGATTTTTCACAAACTCACCCCGCATTTCCATGTGCCGCTCTTACCCCCGCGCTTCTCTTCCAGTTGCACATTCTCGATGCGCATGCCGCGGTCGATGGCCTTGCACATGTCGTAAATGGTAAGCAGTGCGACATTGGCCGCAGTCAGCGCTTCCATCTCGACGCCGGTCTGGCCGACGCAGGTGGCGGTGGTGATCACCTTGATGCCGACACAGCCCTGCTCGTCCGGTTCAAGGATCTCGCTGAATTCGACTTCCACGCCGGACAGCGCGATGGAATGGCACATGGGAATAATGTCCGGCGTGCGCTTGGCCGCCATCACAGCGCCAACGTCTGCCACGGTCAGCACATCGCCCTTGGCGATCTGCCTGGTGCGTATGCGTTCCAGCGTGGATATCTGCATGCGCAGCACGCCGCTGGCGATGGCAACACGCTGGGTGCTGGCCTTTTCCGAAACGTCCACCATGCGTGCACGTCCGGCTTCGGAAAAATGGGTCAGGTCTTTCATGTGGTCCCTGTTCAGTTTATCAATGGCGTTGCGAAATGCTGCGATGCAATTCATCCACTTCTTTGATCGCATGTTCCAGCGGCATGTTTTGCCCCTCCACCCGATCCATGATGAGCCGCTGCAGTATCGCGCCGAGCATCACAATATTGGGTTCCAGATTATCCCTGATTGAGGCCAGAAAGCCCGGAAAAAATGAATCCTGATCCAGCGTTTCCAGAAAATCATCATACTCGTTGCCAGTGGCGACCCAATAGCACAGGTCGTACATTGCGTTGAATATCTTCAACTGTTGGGCGTCGTCCATGTCACCCATGTTCAGTTTCACTTCTTCCAGCATGTCGGCCCGGAATTGTTCCAGGCCGTAATCAACCTGGCACCCGACCACCTGTTCCGGCGTGAATTCCCACTCCATATTCCCTCCTCAATTATCCGAATATGTTGGCAAAGTCGTCATCGTCGCCGCTGCAGATCGGACAGGTATCTCCGCCGCTTTCATTGACAAAAACCCGGTCGCAACGCACGCAACGGCGTTTCAATACAGCGGCCAGCACGCGCCCTTTTTGTTTGTTAACAGCGATTCCTTCCGTATCGATCTGGCGCAGCACGCCGGGCTGACACACCTCGGCACATACGTCGCAAGCCACACAGCGGTCATTCAGAAACGCAAGCCGCCAACCTGTATTATTCTCCAGCAATTGCAGTGCGCCTGTCGGACACACACGCACACAGGCCTCGCAATAGGTGCAACCGCTCACCACGCGCCATTCCTCTGCCGGTATCGCAGTGTGCCGCGGCAGGGTAAACGCCGCCTCGCCCCTGTCGGCGAACATTGTATTCAGCAATGCCTTGCGCTCAGGCACAAACGGGGCGGCGGCGCGAATCGCCTTGAGCGGGGCGGGAGGCGCCTCAAGCTTGCCGGACAATACATTCGATCCATGCCCGACGATGCGGCGAAACAGGCCGCGGCGGGAGGCATCAACCTTTTCTTTTTTGTCCGGCTTTCCGGTTTGTTCTGCGCGAAATGTGAGCAACGCATATTTTTCCGGATCGCTTTTGCTGCACAGGATTCCATATCCAGCCAGATTCGAGCGGATCATATCCGGCCCCTTGGCCGCATGCGCACATTTTGCGCAGTGTTCCATCCCGGCCAATTCTACTGCAATGCCCTGCCGCGACAGCTCGGCCAGCACCACCGGATGCAGCGCACCCAGGCAGGGAATAACCGTGTCGCCCGCCACTTCGGACGGCGCGCAAACCAGCGTCGCCTGTTTCGAATTCCCGGTTGCCTTAAGAAGGTAGTCGGCAGAGACGCCGTTCTGGTTCAACGCTTCAGTCTGGCACGCGCCCACACATAAACCGCAGGACTGACAGTGCTCGACCAGCACCTCGGCGCCGGCATCGAACAGGCGTATCGCTTCGTGCGGACAGACATCCGCACAGCGATTGCATTCACTGTAACTGTAGCGGTAGCGAACGCAGCGCTCCGCATTAAAACAGGGGACGGCAAGCATGGTTATTTATTAATGGGTTCGAGTGTTGTCTTGCCGGTCTTCTTGCTGGGCTTGGCATCGATTTTCAGCGACGGCACGCCCGGTTCACAAGTTCCCTTTGGAACGATGAATGCTGGCGCAACTACAGGCGCAGTCCTGGACTGCACTTGTTTCCATGCATCGGCACCGCCTTTTACCGCAAATACACTGCGGTCACCATTGACAGGGATGGATTGCGCAATTTCCAGCGCGGCCGCATCATTGTCCGCCACGACGAACACCAACCCTTTTTTGATCGGCATGGCCTTTTCATAGCGTGTTGAAAAAGCAAGCGGTTCTGAACGTTGCGCTTTAGCATTGCGCGCATCAAGCAACTGGTAATTCGGTTCCTTGCCTATTCTTTCAGCTAGACCATCCTTACTCAGCAACAAATCTCCAGCAAGGCTCAGCGATGGCAATATCAGCAAAACAAACCCGAAAATGCGCAATTTATATTTATTGTTGGCGTGCATCATTAATTCCGGTTGATTGTTTATGCTGCCCGCAGGCTTTTGTCTGAAGCAGTTTCGGCAACACCTTTCGCATTATCTGTTTCCATATCAGCATCAAGGGCCTCATCGACCACGACCATCGCTGCGGCACTGATGCGCGCAATCTCCGTTTCATCGCGCACGTTCGTTGCTGGCAATACCATCTGCCTGACCTGCCCCCAACGCACCCAGGGTTCGAGGTCGGCATGCGGATCAAGCCGGGGTGAGAACCAGAGCTTGTCGCCATGCTTCAACACCAGTGTGGCACAGATGTTCATATCCTCATCCTGCAAATCATTGCTGACCAGCACCTGCGACACGCCTCGCTCAAGCATCTGGCCGACCCACCATTCGGCATCGGTTCCGGTTGATGTGCCGTCGTTTTTCAAAACGTCCCATCCGGCAATACCCATCGAAGGCAGCATGCATTTGAACCCCGCACTCGGCGTCTCCGCATCCAGCGTCCAACTGCTGACAGCTCTGACCGAACGTACCCAGAGACCAATGCGTTCACCGCCATGTTGAGCCACCAGGCGTTCTACCGCAGAGCTGTCTTCCAACGCCAAATCACCCAGCAGCACCCGTTCGGCGCCACGTGCCAGCAATTCATCAGCGCGCGCCTCGCCACCCTCACCCATCGCCACATTCAATCGTGCCAACGATTCCGGCAAGCCGGGCCCATCCTCGACAAAACAGACATCCCCGACAGGCAGTTCTCCCGCCTTGATCCAATGGGCAAGTTTCAATGTCGACATCTGCTTCATGGGGTCAACCTCGTTCGAAAACCAGCTTGTTGTACACAAAGGGCTGGAACGGGCAGGGATCGTCCGCCCCCAGCAATGAAATGGCATCGCGCAAAGTATGCAGCGTTTCCAGTACAGGCTCAACTTTGATACCAAGGTGACTCGGATTGTATTGCGGCAGCACCATCAATGCGTCGTCGATGAATAGCCGCGCACTTTCCTGGTTGCTGTCCTGCGTGAAATGCATGGCCAGCGCCGCGAATGCCAGCCCCTGCATGAAACGTGCGTCCGGATTCATTTCGCCAGCCGGATTGGTCTTGACGATCTGTCCCCAGCGTTCGTTCAGCCAGTCGTGAACCGCACCGAAATCGTTGGAATTCCACAAATGATCGAGTTCGTCCCAGTCCCACAGATAATGCATTTTATTTTTCCCTTCGCAATCGTTCCTCAATCAGGGAAATATTGATTGCCAGTTCGCCGGTCGCCGGCTTTACATTGCCTCCCTTTCCTTTTTCGCAAGCATTGCAGACCGGCTCATTGGGATCGCTCTCGTATTCGATCTCGGCTGGAGGCACTTTCAGTTTGCCGCCATCTACATCATCCACCTGCACACCAAGCAACCCCAGTTCCCATTCGGCAAAACTGCCCAGCAGTCTCGCGATTTCACGGTAGAAGGAATATTCGGTCGCGCGCTCCAGCAAGGTGGCATAGCCGCGCACCCACTTGCCCAGATGCAACGCCCAGAAACGCTTGATGGTTTTGACCGTATCCGTGTATTCGCTTTGCTTGCCGTCAGCCAGTGCATCGGCCGCGCGCTCCAGCATTTCCGCGACGAACATCAACATCGCACCGAGTTGGTCGTCGAACACCATGAAACGCCCGCCGCTCACCTTGAAACCTGCCTGCCGGTAAATCTCGCGCATTTCAAAAAATGGCTGCTGCTGAAAACGTCCGTATAGCCGTATCGACTCAACTGCCGGGCAACCCCCCGTCACGACGAACAGCACGGCGTATTCCTGCGCCAGTTCTTCCTGCAATTGTGCGATCGGTGTTGCCGTGAAATCCGGGCCAAACGCCACACCCAGACCTTTCAGGGAAGTCATGGCATCCGGCGACCTGATCGCTTCCAGATATTCAGTCGTCGGCTCTTCCAGAAACGCGCCGCTCAAAATCCGGTAGATATTGGCCCTGGCCCTGCATTCCGCGACCAACTCACCGTTCGATAATTCGGTTTCGGCACTCATTACGCTTTCCAGCACGGCTGTCGACATTTTTTTCCCTTTCAAATAATCAGCCCGGCTCGAGGAAGTCGCGCCGGGCTGCACTGCTCTACATCACTTTACTCTTGCTACTGCACACCCTTACGCCCGCCACTGGAGAGGGATCTTGACGGACGCTCAGGATTCCTAATGATGTCCGCCACCTTCACCCGGCTTGACACTGGACGGCCCGCGCCACGAGGACATTTCAGGATGCATCTTGCGGTGCAGGTCGCCGTTGTATGCATAACGCATGGTTTCCCTGGCGGCCGCATGATGTTTCTCCCAATCGCCCTCAACATCGCCATACTTGTCGTTCGGGCCGGCCTTGGTGACCTTCACCACCGTATCGAACCAGCCCTGCGAACCACCGATCGGATCGACGACAGATGGAATGATGGCGTTCGGGTGTACGCCCTTGTCTTCCCACCAGACGTTGTTCAGGTCGGCATCCTCGGTACCGCCGAATTCCGGACCGTTCTTTAGGTTCAGGGTCGCCAGGCGACCGTATTCCCAGTGGCCGCAACCCGTAGCGATGGTGCAGGACTTCGGATGGATGCCTTCGGTCACGTACGCTTTGGTCACAAGATGGCCCACTGCACTCTCGACGCGCACCAGATCACCGGTTTTGACGCCGATCTTTGCCGCCGTTTCGGTGTTGAGCCAGACCGGATTGCTGTGGGCAATTTCAGCCAGCCATTTCACGGAAGCGGTGCGTGATTGCACGTGCACGTTGAACTTGTGCGTACCCATGATCAGTTCATCATCCTTCAAATCCTTGTGCCACGGGATCTGCTTGAACGTCGGCATCGGGTTAAAGCCGTATTTCGCCCATTCGTCGACGCGGATGTTGATGAGCCTGTCGGGCGTGCCGAAGCCGATGTAGTTCCGGCCCTTGCGGCGCACACCGATGGCTTTGCCGTTCTTGTGGATGGTGCCATGTCCATCCACCGTTGCGCCGGCCATGTCAGCTGCCGACAATTCCTTCATGTGCAAACCAAATTCAGCCTGAATCTCGCGCCCGGTGTTGTCGGAAATTTTGCCGGTGCGCGGATTAAGTTTGCCGTAGATCGGCCACACGCCATGCTTCTTCAGAAAGTCCAGACCACCCGCTTCCTTCAGTTTCGGAATGGTGTCGAACTGCTGGCGCATGTAGTCTTCGCCATCCTTGAAGTTCCAGTATTTCTTCATGCCCTTGGAACCCGTCGGATCGACCTTGTGGATGATGTCGCGCAGAATGATGCGTGTCTCGCGCGTCTCGCCCAGCGGCTTGATCACGGGCTGGCGGATACCCAGCCACGGCCACAGCGAACTGGGCATGGACTCCGGCTCCCAGCGTTCGAGATACATGCAGTCCGGCAGGATGATATCGGCCAGCGCGGTTTCTTCGCCGATCACGGTGCTGATGGAAACATAGTAGGGGATCAGCTTCTCATCCTTGAACATTTTGCCCCACACTGCCTGTGCACCAGGATTGGTGTACACCGGATTGTCCATGTAGGTGAAATACACGTTGATCTTCTGCTTGCCTTCGGCGATCCAGAACGGCGTCATGTGGCTGACCTTGTGTCCGGCCAGCGGATAGTCCGGATGGCTGGCCAGCCAGGATGGTTTGGCCGGCTTCGGCGGCTGCGGCTGCGGCTGGTTGTAACCCATACCGCGCGGCAAACAGTAACCGCCACGCTTCTCGACATTGCCGGTGATGATGGACAACATCATGCAGGCTTTTTCATTGTACGAACCATACAGGTGCTTGGCCGGACCACGGTAGGTATAAGTCGTGGCTGGTTTGGCTGCCGCAAACTCGCGTGCAATACGTTCGATGGTTTCGACCGGCACGCCGGACAACTTGGATGCCCATGCTGGCGTGAACGGTTTGTAATGCTTCTTCAGTTTGGACGTCGATACGTTGCACCAGGTATCGATGAAGTCGGTGTCCTGCAGGTTTTCATTCAGGATCACATGACCGATTGCCAGCGCCACCGCGCCGTCGGTGCCGGGAAGCACCGGAATCCATTCGTCGGAACGGCCTGCGGTATTGGACAGGCGCGTATCGAATGTCACCAGTTTGGCCTTATTCTCCACCCTGCCCTCGGCAACGCGCTGCACGTAGGGGTTGTGGAAATATGCCGCTTCCATGATGTTGGAACCAAAGTTCAGGATGTACTTGGTGTTGGCGAAATCCGGCGTTTCGATGTCCGGACCCCAGGTCGGCTCCATACCGATCTTCTTGGACGACTCGCACACCGAGGTGTGGTTCATGCCGGTAGCGGAACCCAGCGTCGCGAGAAAGCGTCCGATCGCCCCGCCGGTACGGTCGCGTCCGGCCTTCAGCATGATGCTATTGGGATCTTTCTTGTGCGCCGCACTGACCTTTTCCGCAACCTCGGCCAATGCCTCGTCCCACGTAATGCGTTTCCACTTGCCTTCGCCGCGCGCACCAACCCGCTTCAGCGGATACAGGACGCGATCCGGATCGTAGGTGTACCACATGCCAGCATTACCCTTGGCGCAAAGACGTCCCCGGGTTGAAACGTGCTCCGGATTGCCTTCCAGCTTGACGATGCGGCCGTCTTCCACATAGGCAATGGCGCCGTCCTGAATGTTGCAGACATGGCAAGTCAGCGGAATGGCCTGGCGCTCTTTCATGCTCACCGGGCCGATGTCCTTGCCGCCCAATTCGTTTTCCATCGCCTGCAGCACACTGGGCGTTGCGGCAGCAGCGGCTGTCGCACCCGCGCTGATTTTCAGGAAAGTTCTACGGTTCATTTCAAACATATTGGTCTCCCTGAATTAGAAGTAGGTTTGGACGATCTGGCCGCCAATCAGAATGGAATAGCGCAAAGCCAATCCTCCAACCAGCAGCAATCCCCCGGCAATCATCAGGCCGTTCTGTTGTCTGCCGGTATTGGTCAGCAATACTCCGATCGGCACAACCGTGCCCAGCAGAATCCCCAATCCGATGAAAATGGCACCCAGGCTGCCGGAGGTCATGAACATGAAGGTCAACTCCGAGCCAGAACCGCCATACGCTGTCGTTCCCAGCAGCGAGATCAACATGGCTGCAACCGCACCCGCCGACCACAGCATGAATTTGCGCAGCATCGCCAGCAATTCCTCACCCTTGGCAATAAAGGCCGCCAGGGCTGCACCGGAAAGAAATGAAAGTGCGACGAACAGTACCGGCATCAGAGGTGTGTTCCACACCGGACGGTTCTGGTGCACGGTCAGGTCGAAGCCGGTGTAGATCGGCAAGCCTAGACCCAGCAAGGCTCCGATCACGGCCAGCTTGCGGCTTAGCGCCTCATCGCCGTTGGACTTGTGGATCGAGTAGAAGTACGCCACCGAGACCGCACCAAACGAGATCAGATCCAGGCTACCCCACGCCAGCGGCGAAGTGAAATTTAGGTAGGCCGGATTCATCATGTTCAGGAAACGAAGCGGCTGCGTCAGGTCGCCGATCAGCAGGATGCCGCTGACCGCCAGCAAGCCGAACGAGATGTTGTCGGAAGCCAGCCGTATCTCCTTGAACTCCGGCCGGTACCATGACAACGCGGAAAAGAAAAACATGCACGCGGAAATACCGATCAGGAAGAAGTAGATCGAGTACGCACCGGACCAAGGCATGATGTGAAAGACGTTATAGTCACCCATGATTTTTTGACTCCCTTAACTATGGTTCTGGTTGAACACGGCCCGCTCCATTTCCACCACACTTTGCGGATCGTAGATCTTGCGGCCGATCTCGGTGTGATTGCGGTCTGCGCCGATATAGAAGACGTGCGGCTTGGTACCCTCTTCCGGACGCAACACTTGCGTTGCCTGGGAATTCACCAGATAAGATACTTCGCTGGTCGGGTCATTCACATCGCCGAAAATCCGGGCGCGGCCAACGCAAGTCTGCACGCAGGCCGGAACCAAACCCTGAGTCACGCGGTGATGACAGAACGTGCATTTGTCCACCACGCGGGTAATGTCGGTATAAGTGCGGTGCTTGGGCAACATGAAGCGTGCGTTGTACGGACAGGACGCCATACAGGCTTTGCAACCGATGCAACGGTCATAGTGCTGCAACACGAAACCGCCGTCGTCCACCTTGAAGGTGGCTCCCACCGGGCAGGAACGCACGCAAGGCGGATCGTCGCAATGGTTACACAGGCGCGGCAGGAACATCTTGCGCACCGTTGGATATTTACCCACCACTTTATATGGCACCCAGGTACGGAATACGCCCAGCGGTACATCGTATTCTGCCTTGCACGCCGTCATGCAGGCATCGCAGCCTATACAGCGGCGCAGGTCGATGACCATGGCATAGCGTCTCTTGCCCGGCACTCCCCTTGTTTCAATCGATGAAATGCGCAATTCGCTCATCTGGAATCTCCCTGATATAAATAATTACCACTCAATACCCGACACAACTTGTTATCTCCCCTCCCACTCGCAGGGAAGTCAGCATTTCTCATGCCATGTCTGCTATTGATCTGATTTATTGACATTAGCGTGTTGCCACAATGCTGTATTCAGACAAGTCATTACCTTTTGGTACTCAGCCTGGTTACCGTTTGGTAATAGATATTGATCCTGGCAAACGTTTTTCTTCTTTATCCACGCTAACAACCTGACTTTATTGTGGTGGTATAGTTATTGCGAACCAATCGACAAATAAACAAACAAGCACTCCTGTAATCAGGAAAGTCGGCATTACAAATGGACGATCAGCAATTATTACGATATAGCCGCCACATTCTGTTGAATGAAATCGGCATCGAAGGGCAAGAGCGCTTGTTAAATAGCCATGCGCTCGTTATCGGTATGGGCGGACTGGGTTCGCCCGCCGCACTGTATCTGGCGGCCAGCGGTGTCGGTCGGCTCACTTTGTGCGACCACGACACAGTGGACTTCAGTAATTTGCAACGCCAGATCATTCATCGAACCGGCATGGTCGGCCAACCCAAAGTCATTTCGGCTCAAGCCACATTGCACGAGATCAACCCGGAAACAGAATGCATCGCACTGCCATTTCGTGTCGACGAAACACACTTGCTCGAACTGGTTGCACAAGCCGACATCGTGCTGGACTGCAGCGACAACTTTGATACGAGATACGCCATCAACCGGGCGTGTCTGGCCCAGCATAAACCGCTGGTGTCGGGTGCAGCCATCCAGCTACATGGACAGGTCGCTGTTTTTAATTTTCAAAACGCTGATGCGCCCTGTTACAACTGTCTGTTTCCAGAAGACGGCGCGGCGGAGGAACTGCGCTGTGCAACTACCGGCGTGTTCGCCCCCTTGGTCGGCATTATCGGTACGCTGCAGGCGGCTGAAACGCTCAAGCTGCTAATCGGCATCGAACAAGGTCTCAGCGGCAGGCTGCTGTCGCTCAACGCGCTGGATATGAACATCCTGAACAGCAAGCTGAGTCGTGACCCAGCCTGCCGAACCTGCAACAGACCTGTTTCACCCGGCGAACAAAATGAAAAGGTATGGCATGCGTAGTCCCTGGTTCATCCTGCTTGTTCTGTTTTTGTTGCTCACCCCCTTGGTCTGGGCTGCCGACAAGCCTGCGCCCGCCCCCGTGCGCATCGGACTCACGCCCGTATTCCTCGACGACCAGGCCACCTTCGTCAATGCCTGGCGTATCTATCTCGAGAGCCGCCTGAAGCGCCCAGTTACCTTTGTGCAGCGAGGCAGCTATCGCGAGGTGGTCGACATGCTACGAGAGAACAAGCTGGATTTCGCCTGGTTGTGCGGTTACCCCTATGTGCGCAATCTGAAATATTTCCAGATATTGGCTGTTCCGTTATACAAGGGCGAACCGTTGTACCAGTCCTATATCATCGTGCCTGCGGGCGACAAACAGACCCGTTCCATCAATGACCTGCACGGAAAGATATTTGCCTTTTCCGACCCGGATTCCAATTCAGGCCATCTGTATCCAGAATTCCTGCTGGCGAGAAAGGGAGTGACCACATCAAGCTTCTTCTCCAAGACGTTCTATACATGGAGCCACCGCAAAGTGGTCGAGGCAGTTGCCAGCGGACTGGCACAGGGTGGCTCAGTGGATGGCTACGTGTGGGATACACTCAGTTACTCGCACCCTGAGTTGACCAGCAAAACGCGTGTCGTCGCCCGGTCGCCGCAATTCGGACACCCTCCATTCGTAGCCAGGCGCAATATCTCGCCGCGCTTGTTCAATAAGATGCAGAGCGCCCTGTTCAACATGGCTCACGACGACGAGGGAACTCCCCTGTTGACCGTGCTCAATCTGGACGGCTTCGTGTTCGGCAACAAATACCTGTACGACGACATCTCAGCAATGTCCAGCTTCGTGGAAAGCCGGCGCAGCAATGCATCTCAAGGACATTAGTCTCAACTTCAAGATTCCTCTGCGCGTGGCCGCGTTGGTTATCGCCACGGCCGGCGTGCTGGCACCGGTACTGGTCTACCGCAGCATCAACGACCTGCGCGACAATATGATCGCCAATGCAGACAGTATTGCGCGCGTGATCGCCGACACCCTGGTCGAGCCGATATTGCACGATGAGGTTTGGCGCGCCTTCGAGATCATCAACACGCCTTTCAACATCCCTCAAGACCAGAACGAAGCCCAAGGGGCGGAATACATCCTTGTGCTGGATGCATCGAACAAGGTTTTCGTATCTTCCCGACCCGAGCGTTTCCCGATGCTAAGCAACCCTCTAGACGTCAAACCTGACTTTGCCCAGTTACTGAGCCAGCCTCCAGTTCTGAACAATCTGACGCCAGCCATCGTTGAAGCTGGCCAGTCGAATTCCTTCTATCTGGCCCGAACCATCCAGTCCGATGGCGTTTTGCTGGGCACTCTGATCATAAGTTATTCCAGGAAACCATTCGAGCAGCGTTTCTACACGCTAACGCAGGCGGCAATCCTGATCACACTGCTGGTGCTTATCGTGCTATTGCCGATAGGTGTGTATTGGGGACGGCGCATGGCTGCCCCACTGCTTCAGCTTTCCCACACCATGAGCAGCATCACCCATGAATTGCCCGACCCCGAGCAGATCAGGCTGGAAGAATCCAGGGATGAAGTCGGCCAACTGGCAAAGTCATTCAAGACCATGCTCGGCGAACTCAAGGAGAAAGAACAGTTACAGCAGCAGATTATCACTTCGGACCGGCTGGCAGCGCTCGGCCGCTTGGCGGCTGGCGTGGCACACGAGATCAACAACCCGCTGGGAGGCATGCTCAACGCGGTCAGCACCTTCAAGCGTCACGGCGAGCAGGATGCACTCACGCTGAAGACGCTATCCATCCTCGAGCGCGGTCTGCTGCAAATCAAGGAAACGGTAGCCGCGTTACTGGTTGAGGCCAAGGCGCAAACCCGGCTTTTCGACCTGAACGATGTGGCGGATATCTGCACACTGGTTCAACCCGATACTGAAAAGAAACACATCGAGTTCACGCGCGAAATCGACATTACCGAGGCACAACCGATATCTTCAACCCTGGTACGCCAGGTCATTATCAACCTGCTGCTGAACGCCTTCAACGCCACACAACAGCATGGTCATGTTCATTTACATATCTATCATGATAGCCAGCATTTGTTCATCGACGTAATTAACGATGGCTCCCATATTCCGCAGGATAAAGTTTCATATTTGTTTGAACCCTTCACTTCATTGAACGATAGCGGAAATGGATTAGGACTGTGGGTTATTTATCAGGTCGTGCAACAATTGGGCGGTCTCATCACGGTACAGAGCGAACATGATAAAACCCAGTTCACCGTTCAATTACCCCTGGAAAAACAAGACGAGCAAATCTATGCAACCGACTATCTGCCTGATTGAAGACGACGAAATTATGGGGGAATCGCTGTGCGATCGCTTCGGACTGGAGGGATTCCACGTGGAGTGGTACCGCAGCGGCCTGGAAGGATTGCGGGCGATCGGCCACAAAAATTATGACTTAATCATCAGCGATATTCATCTCCCGGATTTAAACGGGGAAGAAATTTTCACACGATTAATCGACGAAAAGCGGTATTTGCCGCCATTTATTTTCATCACCGGTTACGGTTCGATCGACCGTGCCGTGCGTCTGTTGAAGCTGGGCGCGGCTGATTACATCAGCAAACCATTCGACCTCGATCTGCTGGTCGAAAAATCCCATCAGCTCTGCCCGGAAAAGCTGGATAGCGATACGACCGAGATCCACAGCACGGACGCATTGGGAATTTCAACAGTCATGCGCGATATCGAACAAAGCATCCCGCGGCTGGCCAAGCTGGCCAGCACCATCCTGATCACGGGAGAATCGGGTGTGGGCAAGGAACATGTCGCACAACTTATACACCGGCATGCGCGCCCTGACATCGATGCGCCTTTCGTCGCAGTCAACTGCGGCGCAATCACCGAAAGCCTGCTTGAATCAGAGTTGTTTGGCCACGAAAAAGGTTCTTTCACAGGCGCGGCAAGGGCCCGCAAAGGTGTGTTTGAACAGGCGCACGGAGGCACGCTGTTCCTCGACGAGATCGGAGAAATGTCGCTCAACATGCAGGTCAAACTGCTGCGCGCCATCCAGGAACGCAGTATCGTTCGCGTTGGCGGCGATACGTCAATTTCAGTCGATGTGCGCCTGATCTGCGCCACCAACCGCGATCTTAAAAAAATGGTAGAGGAAAACACTCTCCGCGAGGATCTTTACTATCGCATTCATGTCATTCGCTTGCGCATCCCCCCGCTACGGGAACGCAAGGAAGATGTGTTGTGGTTCGCACAACTGTTCCTGAAAATGTGTGCACAGATGAGCCACGAAAATCACGTTCTTTCCCCGCTTGGCGAGCGTGCGCTACTCGATCATGACTGGCCCGGAAATTTGCGCGAGCTCAAGCATTGCGTGGAACGAGCCTGCATTCTCTCCCCTGATCCGACACTTGATGCAGATGCATTCTTCGACGACTTTTCCCTGCCGGGAACCAGCCAGCAAGACAGTCTTGACCTCCCCTCAACTGACAATACGTTGACCGATTATCTGCGCGACTGCGAACGCAGATTCATCCTGCAATCACTGGAGCAAAATCACTGGCATTACGGCAATACCGCCAGTTCGCTCGGCATCAGTCGTAAAAATCTGTGGGAAAAAATGAAAAAACTCGACATTCATGCCGACAAGGATATTGCAAACTAGGCACCGCCGTTCCGCGCCGGATAATGCAATCAGAAAAAACGGGCATCCGGAGATGCCCGCAATATAACTCCCTGAGTAAATACTTCCCTATCAGAAGTTGCGGGTCAGACCAACCGACAGTGCGCTTGGACTTGCAGCCTTACCGGCAACATCAAAGCCCGGCGCTCCAGCACCACCGTGCCCCCAATCAGTTCCGCTGAACTGGGCGTTATCGTTATTGCTCACCTTGGAGTAAGCGACATACACGGTCGTGTTCTTGGACAGGGCGTGGTCATAGCCCACTGCCAGCAGCGTGGCACCAGTTTTCGTCACCGTATTGCCACCAAGCGAAAGATCCCCTGCCTTGGCAACTTGAGCGCTGACGGAATCATCATCGCCCAGCTTGAACTTGCCGCCAACCACCATCACGTTTTGTTTCACTTCCGCTGTCGCAGCTGCCGCATCGGCTTTGGATTGAACCCATTGTGCACGAACATTGCCCATGCCGAAGTCATAGCCGCCAGCCAGCGAGGTAATGGTCACTTTGCCATCTTTGGCTGCAGTTATTGCACCAAGTGTAGTTGGTATTCCAGCAGTAGTACCGTCGGATATTACGACACCCGCCACACCGATATTGGCAATGCTCGCTGCGGCGAAAATGCCATTGTTGTCATACGAACCGCGCAACGTATAGCTGGATTGCTTGTTCGCAGAATTCTGTGCAAGACCCAGGGATTGCTGCGTGTTCGGTACAAAAGCGGCCAGCACGGTCACGCCCCCTAGGGAAGGTGAAACGTAAGCGATCGCACGGTTGACGCGACCCGGAACACCCAACAAGCCGTTTCCGCCAAAACCGCCACCGGCAAATTCGGCAGCATCGCCCACTTTGTCACCGAAGAAGTTGGCGTCATATGCCCATTGGTTTGCCAACGGCAGACGACCGGCAATCACGGTACCGAAATCACCGGCTACACCAAGGTATGTATCGCGCTGTCCGCCGAACATCGATTGATTGGCTCCACCTTGAACATCCACCGTAGTTTCGAACTGAAATACACCCTTCAAACCCCCAGCCAGATCTTCAGCACCTTTAAAGCCAAGACGCGAAGAATTGCTGGTCAAGTTCAAACCGTTCTGGGTGCCGGTTGCAGTATCACCCGAATTGCCGCTGTAAGCGTCAATGGAAAGATGCCCACGGCCATATACAGTCACATCAGCTATAGCAGCGGCGGGTGTCAGTGCCGCAACAACAGCGATTGCAATCAATTTCTTGTTCATACTTCTGCTCCCCTTGGTTATTGATAGATACAGCCTGAGCTCCTGCTGCACGCA
The DNA here is from genome assembly GCA_050303535.1 of Sideroxydans sp. GTDB lineage: Bacteria > Pseudomonadota > Gammaproteobacteria > Burkholderiales > Gallionellaceae > Sideroxyarcus. The sequence goes on from JBNLBY010000005.1 coordinate 41,719, forward strand.
AGAAGTGAGCAAATCATGTGCCAAACAATGATTTGCCTGCGTAAACATTAAGTTAATTAATTTTGCAACAGTGGAAAAGAAAATGACTATGTAAAAGGACGGTTAAATCCTCGAATTAGCCGACTGGCGTTACCAACAGGTGCCAGCATCAGGTAACGTGTATTACTGTTTGGTAATTGAATGAGGTTATCCACCAATATAAGACATTTCCACTCTGTTATTGATGCGATCACCAATCATGTGCCGCTGTTGCGAATAGCGGTCGATGCGTCGTCTCCATTGATCGATGATCAAATTAGTGAGCACGCGATCATTCACCCCTTGTCGCAGCGGATGGCGCAAATCCAGACCTTTGCTCGCAAACAGGCAGGTATAGAGTTTGCCATCAGTAGATATCCGGGCGCGGGTACACTTATGACAAAATGCCTGCGTAACTGAAGCGATCATGCCAATCTCGCCGCCGCCATCGGTATATCGCCAGCGCTGCGCGACTTCTCCGGCATAATTGTGATCCAGCGGTTCCAGCGAATAATATTCTGCAACCCGTCCGAGTATCTCGTATGCCGGAACAACATCATCCATTCGCCAGCCATTGCTGCAGCCGACGTCCATGAATTCAATGAAGCGCAGCACTACTTCACTATGACGGAAGTACTCCGCCATGGGCATGATCTCGTGCTCATTCGTAGCGCGCTTGACCACCATGTTGACCTTGACTGGTCCCAGGCCAGCTTTCTGCGCTGCATCAATACCCGCCAGTACCGCGGCAACAGTCACTTCCGAATTACTCATGCGACTGAAGGTAGCATCGCTCAAACCATCGAGGCTTACGGTCACACGGCTTAATCCGGCATCTTTCAGCGCCTGTGCTTTGCGTGCCAGCAATACAGCATTGGTGGTCAATGCAATCTCAAGCGGCTTACTCTCCATGGTTTCAAGACGGGCGAGACGTTCAACAAGTTGTTCGATGCCGCGCCGGAGCAGTGGCTCGCCCCCGGTCAGGCGAACTTTTCTCACCCCCAGGCGGATTGACAGGCGGGCGAGACGTTCGATTTCCTCGAAGGTCAATAATTCTGCGCGCGGCAGGAATGTATGGCTTTCATCGAATATTTCGCGTGGCATGCAATAAGTACAGCGTAGATTGCAGCGATCCGTCACCGAAATACGTAAATCGCGCAAAGGACGTTGCAAATCGTCAAGCAGCATATCCAGCGCGTTATCGTCCACCACTATCTGTGGTACAGCAGGTCTGATCAAAGTAAAACGTGAATCGTCGGCCATAGTATTTTGGAGTGGACTTTACTGACATTCCATATGCAAGTTCCGCGCCATCATTGTGGCGGCAGGTCCTGGGCATATTGAAGAATATGCGTGGCGATATTTTCAATGTTGTCATGAGAAAAACAGAATGGCACTTCCGTTATGCGTTCCCCGTCAACGACCACCGCATGTATCTGCGTATCGCGCCGATGCAATGGTTCGGCCGTATCATCAGAACGTCTCACTTCCAGCCCAGGCAATGGCGCCGTATCGAAACCGACTGCCAGCACAAGGTCGCAGGGTGCCAGCCTGCGTACCAGTTGTAGCGGATCGGGCTCATTGCCTCCCGGGGTTTCACACAGCAAGCCCCACCGGTCGCGATGCGCAATCAGTGTCTGCGGACAACCGCTCTGGCGCAGGTTCCAGGTATCCGAACCTTCCTTGTCCATATCGAAAGGCTTGTGCGCATGCTTGACGACTGCAACATTGATTTGCCGGAAGGCATATTCTTTGACCAGCTTGACCACCAGCGCACTACGGCCGCTGCCATAACCGCATATGCGATATATCTTCACTTTTCTCTCTCAACTGACCCTGGTTGCTCATGGTTACTTGATTGACGATGGAGGCTCTGAAGGCGGTGCTCTTTTGACAGGATCTTGCAGTTCAGTTTTTAATTTATGCACTTCATGGTTAAGATCGCTTTCTGCCTGATGCACCGAGTTTTCCAAAGCGTCCTTCTCCGCCTTGATCTTGCGTTCCAGTTCACGCAATTCATCCAGCTCCATGCTGTTGTTGACATCCGTTTTGATACGGTTGATGTAGCGCTGCAGGCTGCCCGCCCATTGCCCCATGGTACGCGCCACCTTAGGCAGACGCTCGGGCCCAACCACAATGAGGGCCACAACCATGACGACCACAATTTCCGAAAAATCGATGCCAAACATCAAATCTCCTCTGTTCGCCAATTACTGGCTTGGCGAGATACAACAATCAGGCATTGCTGTGTGTCTTGACCTTCGCTTCGCCATCAACCACTCGCTCACTATCCTGGAGCTGCCCGGAAGATGCATCGTCCGATTTCATCCCCTCCTTGAATCCTTTGACTGCCCCACCCAGATCGCTACCAATATTGCGCAATTTCCTGGTGCCGAATACCAGTACCACGACCAGCAATACAATCAACCAATGCCAAATACTGAAAGAACCCATTTTCCTCTCCTCTCACTTCGTTGCCCATATCCCACACAAACTGCGTGAGTATCAATATCAATGTGCCATGCAATCGCACAGTTGAAATTGACAGCAATAATTGAGCCAATCGCCTCGCTTGTTATTTTTCTGAATCAGGTATTCTGCACCACGATCTTGGGAAACGCCGCACTGTGGTCCTGTGCCATTTCGGCAACCTTGACTGCAACGCGCCGCGCAATCTGCCTGTAGGCCTTTGCGATGTTGCCATCCGGGTCGGCCACCACGGTCGGCTTGCCGGAATCGGTCTGTTCACGAATGTGAATATCCAGCGGCAAACCACCGAGAAACTCCGTGTTGTAATCGGCGCACATTTTTTCGCCGCCGCCTGCACCGAAAATATGTTCTTCATGTCCGCACTTGGAACAAATATGTGTGCTCATGTTTTCCACGACACCGATGATCTTGATGCCTGTCTTCTCGAACATCTTGAACCCCTTGCGCGCATCCATCAGTGCGATGTCCTGCGGTGTGGTCACGATTACGGCGCCGGTTACCGGCACTTTTTGCGCCAGCGTAAGTTGTATGTCGCCCGTACCGGGCGGCAGATCCAGTACCAGGTAGTCGAGGTTGTCCCACCGGGTCTGGTGCAGCAGTTGATCCAGCGCCTGCGTGACCATCGGGCCGCGCCATACCATGGGAGTATCCGTTGCATCGATAAGGAAGCCGATGGACATCGCCTGCAAACCATGTCCGTTCATGGGTTCCATGGATTTGCCGTCGGTTGATTCGGGCTGGCCGCTGATGCCCAGCATGGTGGGCTGCGACGGACCATAGATGTCGGCATCCAGAATACCGACGCGCGCGCCCTCTGCTGCCAGCGCCAGCGCCAGATTTACTGTGGTCGTCGATTTACCCACGCCACCCTTGCCGCTCGCCACGGCGATGATGTTCTTCACGCCATCCACCAGTTTCACTCCACGCTGTACGGCATGCGGTACAACCTTGCTCGACACGCTGGCAGTGATCTTGCCGACGCCCGGCAGGGCGGTCTTGAGGTGCGTCTCTACCATGGTGCGAATTTCGTCCCAGACGCTCTTGGCCGGATAGCCAAGCAGGACATCCAGCGACACGTCGGTACCGCTGATCTTGATGTTCTTGATGGATTTGCCACTGACCAGATCCCTTTTGGTATTGGGGTCAATCAGGGTTTTCAACGCGCTCTGCACGTCGGCTTCGGTAAAACTCATGGTGTATGCTCCTGCCAAATTATTGAAAGTTGTGATTTTATACCAGAGTACCCCGTCAAAGGCCCGACTTGGATTGCGGCTAATTGTCCGGTTCGCCCTTTCGGCCCGCCGAACCTGCATTTATGACATGGATGGAAAGTTTTTCCCGAGCGCTTTACAGCCTGTATCGCTCTGTTTTACATTGCACCCATGAGAAAGTTGCTGGTCATCTCCATTGCACTGATCATTATTGCCTGCGGTTCACCACCTGCCAAGCAATACGCCATTTCTGACGATCAGATGAACGAACTGGTGATGTATGCGCTAAGCCTGGCGGATACGCCTTATCGCTACGGCGGCAAATCGGCCAGCAAGGGCTTTGATTGCAGCGGCTTTGTCGGGCACGTATATCTGCATGCATTGAATATCCCCTTACCGCGCACCTCACGCGCCATCAGCCGCGTCGGCGCATGGGTCGACCAGAGCGAACTCAGCCCGGGCGATCTGGTGTTCTTCAACACGCAGCATGCATCTTTCTCACATGTCGGGATATATGTCGGTGATGGAAAATTCGTGCATTCACCCAAAAGCGGCAGCAGCGTGCGCACCGAAAAAATGCAGTTGCGTTACTGGCAGGCACGATATGACGGAGCGCGGCGTATTCGGCGCTAGCTGTTCAGACGAGGAAGGTATTTGCGCCACCTCCCGGTTTTCTCAATGTCTGCCAACTCCCCAAAAGACACAAGCAATGACTTGAATTTCGCCCTGGGTATTGGCTTGCTGTATAAATATCCCTGCGCGATCTGGCAACCCAGCTTGCGCAAATATATCGCCTGCTCCGCCGAATCCACGCCCTCTGCCACCACAAATTGCCCCAGACTGTGCGCAATGGAGATGATGGCTTTCACCAGCTCAGCCCGGTATATGTCCGACTCGATACTGCCCACAAAGAGCCGGTCGATCTTCAACGTATTGATCGGGTAGCGGGCAAGGTAACTCAGTGAAGAATAACCCGTGCCGAAATCATCAATCGCGATGGCAATTCCCATTTCCTGAAACTGGTTCAGTATTTTCAGCACTTCACCATGCTCGTCCAGCAGCATGCTTTCGGTGATTTCAAGTTCTATCCACTCCGGCTGGCAGTTTGTTTCTTCCAGTATCCGGCTCACCGTTTTCACCAGGTCACCGGACTGAAACTGCCGGGCAGATAAATTGATGGCCACCTTGTGCAGCGACATGACGGGGGCATTCCATTCACAGGCAGTCTGGCATGCTTCGCGCAACACCCATTCCCCGATTTCCACAATCAACCCGCTATCTTCGGCAATGCCGATAAATTGTTCGGGCGGCACCATGCCACGCTGGGGATGGTTCCAGCGCAATAGTGCCTCGGACCCGATCAATGCGCCATCCGCCAGCCAGACCTTGGGCTGAAAATACAGCTCCATTTCATTACGCTCGACCGCCCTGCGCAATTCAGATTCCAGTTCAAACCGCTCCCTGGCCATCACGGTCAGTTCCCTGGAGTAGAAGCGGAAGTTGTTGCGCCCGGTACGTTTGGCAAGATACATCGCGGTGTCTGCCTGTTTGATCAGATCATCAGCATCGCTGCTGTCGTCTGGATACACGGCAATGCCGATACTGGCGGAAACGAACACCTCCTTGTTTTCCAGTGTGAACGGAGTCCTGAACGCATCCAGAATCTTGCCGGCAATCCGGCCCAAATCGGTTCCGGCCGGCATTTCCGACAACAGGATCGCGAACTCGTCACCGCCCAGGCGAGCCACCATGTCATCGGCACGAACGCAATCCGCCAGCCGGACGGCTGCCTCGCGCAACAATTCGTCGCCCGCCGGATGCCCCATGGTGTCATTGACTGTCTTGAAACGATCCAGGTCGAGCAGCATCACGACCGCCTGCTGTCTGTGCCAGAAAGCTTCCGTAAGCATTTTTTTCAAACGCTCATTGAACGAATACCGATTCGGTAATTCGGTCAACGTATCGTAGAAAGCCATCTGGTGAATCTTCTGACGGTAGGAGTGGATATCGGTAATGTCGCGCCCGACTGCCAGCACTGTGGCAACCTCACCCCGCGAGTCGCGCTCCGCAATCAGGCGAACGTGGCTGCAAACCTCCCGTCCATCATTACCCGTCCATCGCAATTCAAATTCGGCACTTTCGCCGGTCTCGTGCACCTCCGCTATTTTCTCCTCATAGGCTTTGGCGTTGGCACCCCCTGGATATTCCGTTGGTTTCTTGCCCAGCAATGCGTCCACCCCGCCTTCAACCATCGCCCCGAATGCGGAATTGACGAAAACACGCCGCCCGTCACGTGTGTAGCGCGTAATGTTGTCAGGCGAATTCTCGATCAGCGTACGCGACTCATATTCGCGCGTGATAAGTTCCTCTTCCATACGTTTGCGCTCGGTGATGTCATGCATGAAACCGTGCCAGCTCGTGCTTCCATCCGGCCCGCTATGCGGCAGTGATCGCAATTCGATCCAGCGTTCCCCTTTGCGCGCATGGTTGATGCGGAACTCGAGACGAAGCGGGCTCAGTGATTGCAACGAATGAATCTGGGCACTCCGGAAACGCGAAACATCTTCGGGATACACAATATCCAGGAGCGCTTGCATGCTGTCGACAACTTCCTTGCTTTCGATTCCAAGTAATTCGCTGATACCGACACTTGTGAATGGCATGCATGTCCTGCCATCGGGATACAACGTCGCCGTGAAAAAGAACCCCGGTGCGCTCTCAAAAAAACGAGACATACGCCGATCGCTTGCCTTCACGCTAGCCGTCAATTCGAGGTTTTGTCTGGAAGTGGAAAGCGTATCGAAAATCATACGGTTCATCTGTCGCACCAGCATCAGCAGAAATCCGAGGTACGCCAGCACGATCAATGCCATGAAAAAATGTTCGCGTTCCCCGAACTGCATGAGCCAGATTGAAACCGGCATCAATGCTGTAGACATGAAGGCGACAGCAGCCTGCGCAACTGGTGCCAACGCCACACAGGCAAAAGAACAAACACCCGCGATGACAATAACGGAAATCATGAAAGGCAGGTCGAACGGAGCTGAAGAAAAACTCAGTACGGCAGCCCCCCAGCTCAGTCCGCCGAAGAACGCACCAATTACCAACCCTGCCTTCCATTTGACGATGGAGATGCGAATCCTGTCGGAAATGCGCAAATACCGCCTCACATACAAATGGCGAACCAGCATCACCGCCCACAGCAGGCACAACCACACTATCAAAGTTTCATGCGCAACCTGGGTCCACAGCGCGACCACCAGGGTCAAGGAAACAAGCAAGCCGGATTTAAGCCCAAACCCGAATCTGCTGTAGGCCATATCAAGCTGCTTGATCTTCTGCAGCCTGTCTCCGTTTGTTTCCATTACTGACAATTCAGCCACAACTCATTCCCAATCAGTTTCTGCCACCCCGCCCACAACTCTGTTCGCACCTTTTCTCGACATCAATGTTTGCTTTCACGGGTTCCGGACTACCTTGCCCGGCGAACCGCTTCAGCCAACTGGAACACCGACATGGCGTAATAGTTGCTGTTGTTATACCGCGTGATAACGTTGAAATTGTTAAATACCAGCCAGTATTCCTTGCCTGCTTCCACAGTAAAGTCCAGCAACCAGGCAGGCGGCAGTTCATCATCAGGCTTTTTGAGCGGCGTTACACCGGCATCGCGCCATGCAATATAAGGACGTACATCACCAGTGTCACCCAGACGTTTCTCATCTTCCACCTTGCACAAAAGCGCCACCGGCTCTCCGCTATGCCAGCCGTATTGCCTGAGATAGTTGGCCACGCTGCCGATAGCATCTTCAGGTTCGTTCAAAAGATCGATTCTGCCGTTGCCGTTGTGATCGACAGCATAACGGCGATAACTGCTGGGCATAAACTGGGGAATACCCAATGCACCGGCGTATGAAGATTGAATGCTCAGGAGATCGAACCGCTGCTCGCGCGCCAACAGCAGATAATGCTCCAGCTCAGCGCGGAAGAATTCAGCCCGGCGTGGATAATCAAAAGTCAGCGTAGTTAATGCATCCAAAGCCAGATAACGTCCTGCATTGCGTCCATACATCGTCTCTACACCAATAATACCGACAATGATCTCTTGCGGCACACCATACTGTTTTTCGGCGTTTTTCAATGTTTTGGAATATTTTTTCCAGAACCGTACACCACGTTTGATGCGCTCCGCATTGATGAAGTTCGGACGATATTCCACCCAGGGCTTGAGGACCGCTGGTTTGGAAATGGATTCGATAACGTCGGCGCGATATTCGGCCCGCCGGAAAGCCAGTTGCAATTCCTCGCGCTTGAACTGGTGCTTTGCCACCATCTCCTCAATAAACGCCGGGATACCGGGCAGGTCTGCCGCTTGCGCGGTGCAATCGAAAAACAGCAGGAACAAGAATATATATTTCTTCATAACGCACTATTATCGCAGTTTGGCCCATTCTACTCGACAGCATGCCGCGTCACTGTTAAATTTGGCTGGTTATCAGTCCCGGAAAGCATTGTTATCGCCATGGAAAAACCTGCCCAGCATCACCCGCTCATTATTCTCGGTTCCGGCCCCGCCGGTTATACCGCCGCTGTATATGCCGCGCGCGCTAATCTCAAACCCGTGCTCATCACCGGTATGGCACAAGGCGGCCAGCTGATGACCACCACAGAAGTGGATAACTGGCCTGCCGACCCCAACGGCGTGCAGGGCCCTGAACTCATGCAACGTTTCCAGCAACATGCCGAGCGCTTCAACACCGAGATCATTTTCGATCATATTCATACCGCCAAGTTGCAACAAAAGCCGTTCACCCTCATCGGCGATGCTGGCAGCTATACCTGCGACGCGCTCATCATCTGCACAGGCGCCTCGGCACAATACCTCGGCCTGCCGTCTGAGGAAGCGTTTATGGGCAAAGGCGTGTCCGGCTGTGCAACGTGCGACGGCTTTTTCTATCGCAACCAGGATGTCGCCGTCATCGGTGGCGGCAACACTGCCGTCGAGGAAGCGTTGTACCTCGCCAATATCGCCAAACATGTCACCCTGGTGCATCGCCGCGACAGTTTCCGCGCTGAAAAGATCATGATTGACCATCTGATGGAGAAGGTGAAGGAAGGCAAGATCACCTTGCAACTGAATCAGGTGCTGGACGAAGTACTGGGCGACGACAATGGTGTCACAGGCATGCGCCTCAAACAGGTTCAGGACGGGACGATGCAGGAAATCAAGGTCATGGGTGTGTTCATCGCCATTGGTCACAAACCCAATACCGACATCTTCGCCGGACAACTGGAAATGGATAACGGCTACATCATCACGCAAGGCGGACAGAAGGGCAATGCTACCGCCACCAGCATAGAGGGCGTATTTGCCGCAGGCGACGTGCAGGACCAGATCTATCGCCAGGCTTGCACCAGCGCCGCGACCGGCTGTATGGCTGCGCTGGATGCGGACAAGTACCTCGCGGGATAAAAACCTGCTGCACGGTCGAATTGCTATGTTGCGCGGTGCTCGCTTCCTCGCCCACCTGCAAGGTATGTCTTCGTCGATACGCTCCGTGCGCCTTGCACTTCGACCGTTCGCGACGGTTTTTCGGAGGGTAGCTTGAAAGATCGTCACAACAATGATGATGATTTGTTCCGGCAAGCACTGGAAGGTGTGACGCCGCTTGCGCCTCCAGACCGTATCACACCCGCTCCGAAGCCGCGCAAACCACCCGCACGGAACCTCAACGCAACTGAGGCCGTTCCCGATAATCTGTCCGATCACGGTGCGAACGATACCGCCATTACCGAATACTTGCGTCCCGGCTTGAATCGCATGACGTTGCGCAAATTGCGCCGTGGCGAATGGCCCATACAGGACGAACTGGATCTGCACGGTCTTACCAGCGATGAAGCAAGAAAACTGTTGGCAGCTTTTTTGCAGGATGTTACTCAACACGGGCTGCGCTGCGTCAACGTCATACATGGCAAAGGCTGGCGCAGCGAAGGACGTGACGGAATATTGAAAGTCCTCTCCCGTCACTGGCTGGCTCAACATCCGCAGGTACTGGCATTCTGCGAAGCGCCTCCACAGGCGGGCGGCAGCGGCGCAGTATGGGTATTACTGAAAAACAGTTAGGTTTTCCGGCCTCCTTACCATATGCAGCAAAAAGGCTCCCGCAGGAGCCTTTTTACAGAAGTGAGCAAAATCCGGTTACAGTTCTTTGGCGTGCGAAGCCAGATATTTGGCTACGCCATCCGGCGAGGCGTTCATGCCGGCCTTGCCCTTGCTCCAGCCAGCCGGGCAGACTTCGCCATGCTCTTCGGTAAATTGTAATGCGTCGACCATGCGCAGCATTTCATCGATGTTGCGGCCCAGCGGCAGGTTATTCACCACCTGGTGCTGCACCACACCGTTCTTGTCGATCAGAAACGAACCGCGGAAAGCGACGCCACCGGCGGCTTCCACATCATAGGCCTGCGCAATCTCGTGCTTGACATCTGCCACCATGGGGTAACCGACCTTGCCAATGCCGCCCTTGTCGATCGGCGTGTTCTTCCAGGCCAAGTGGGTGTACTGGGAATCGATGGACACACCGACCACTTCCACATTGCGCTTCTTGAATTCATCCAGACGGTGATCAAAAGCGATCAGTTCGGATGGACACACAAAAGTGAAGTCCAGCGGCCAGAAAAACACCACAGCGTACTTTCCTTTGGTAAGTTCCGAAAATTTTACTTCCTTGATTTCGTTGTTGCCCAGAACGGCGTTGGCGGTGAAATCGGGTGCTTGTTTTCCTACGAGTACGGCCATGATGATCTCCTGATTAAGTAATTGAGTAAGAAGTAAGGCTTTTCTTGAGTTAAATGCTCGGGTATAGAATTTACCAGATATGCCGACAGAGTCAACTTCTGAACACGGCAAATTTGCTGATCAAGGCCTGTTTCCAGTTGCTTGCCGAAAAACAGGCCTTCTGTGAAGCGTCCGGTGATAGTACGAGCCTTAACTGATGCGCGTCACCTGCCGTAATTTTCAAACAGCTTCGGTGTTGTGTCTTACTTTACCTGACAAGGCTGTAAACACCACCTGCACGATGACGGCACAGCCAATATAAATCGTGGTCACTGCAACGTAAGAGCCAAAATACTGCGTTACCCGTGAAGCGTATTCAGCAACGCTCATGCTGTCGAAATAACCGGACAACAGATAGAAACTGACATTGGCGATAACAAAAGCCAGACTGCCTGCCACCACAGAAGCCACGAATAAACCAGGTAAACCCTTGCCGGACAGATCATGACGCGGTGCATACCAGCGACCGACAGACCACAAAACCGCATAAGCAAACATGAGGAAGCCATAAGCCGAGGTCACACACCAGGCACTGACTCCCTGAAAGCTGATCGCATAAAAATCCACCAGCGCCGCTTCCAGCAACAACATCGCCAGAATAGTCATACCACCCCGCATGCGGCCGAGGTATAAACCGCCCAGAAAGAACACTGCATAAGATGCATCGGGCAATGCCACCGATGAGCCGAAGTGGTTATAGCGCGTCGCAGCCATGAGCAATATGAGCGCTGCGACTATCCATATTGTTGTATTTTTGAAGATTTTCATGTGAACTCCTTATATGTTCATGCTAATACAGATTTGGCGCAAACTTTAACAGAAAAGACAAGGACAGGCGACAGCAGCTCGTCCTTGCCACCAACTCAGCGATAGTTCAAACCGATAAAAAACGTGCGGCCCGGCAAAGGATACGCACTGTATTTCCCTGCCGTAAACTGGCTGCACACTGCATAGTTGAAGTATTTGCGATCAAGCAGGTTGTTAATTGATGCACTCAGCTGCACTGCGCCCATTTGATGCACCAGCTTGAGGTCAACCAACGAGTAGGCCGGGATCTTCATCCCAAGGGTATTGGGCTCATCGTTCTCCATGAATTGGTCGCCCACGTAGCTCAAGGCTGCATTCAACCGTGTCTGCTCGCTGACTGCCCAGGAAGCACCCATGCTGGTTTTCCTGTTGGCAACCAGCGGCACGTGTTTGCCTTCCCACGCACCGGAGAGGAAGCGCGCATCGGTATAAGTATAGGCTGCGTTCAACACCAAGTTCTCCAACGCCTGCCATTTACCATCCAGTTCCAGGCCTTGTCGGCGCGATGGAGGCAAGTTGGTGTTGCCAACGCCAGTGCCGAAGGGATCGAGGTGTACCTCGTCGTAGACCTTGTTGCTGAACACGGCAGCGCGCCAACTTCCGGACTGTAACTTCTGGTCCAGCCACAGCTCTCTCCCAACTACCGTCTGCGGGCGTAGGAACTGAAACTGGTGAGTAAAGGAAGTACCGAACTCATATATCTCATCCACATTGGCAAAGCGGAAGCTGCGCCCGGTCTTGCCGTTGATCGCCAGCCCCGAATCGAACTGGTGCCGCAAGCCAAGCTCATGCGCTCTTCTGGAAGCTGCGAACGAACCTGCAGGCGCAGCGGAGCCGAAGAATGCGCCGGGGGCAGTGCCATCGTAGACATCCGTACCGTTCATCGATATCCGTTCATTACGAAATCCTGCCAGCAAGGTGGTTGCAGCAAAAAGACGCGTGGTGTTCTGCATATACCATGCATCATTATTCTGGCGCATACCGATACGATTAATGGGTTGACCAATATTCGCCGGGGAATTTGAGACGCGTTGCATGTAATCCCAGCGATATACATCCACACCGACCACCAGCGAACTCTCCCCGCCAAACGCATGCCCGACTCGCACTCGCGGCGTGAATGAATTCACCGTGAGATCGCCGTCGCGATATTCCGGGAAACCGCCGAAATCAAAGTAGGATTTCTGGTTCTTGCTGCGTCGTGCAATGCCAACGTTCACGTCGACCCCAGCCAGATTCTGCTGCCACTCCAGTACCAACAGGTTGCCATCGCGGCTGGCATAGTCAAGAGGGGTAGCCGCTCCACGGGGATCAGTATTCACCAGGTCAGTACCTAGCGCAGGCTGCACGGTGCGACCACCGGGCAATCTGATGGTCCTCCTATCCATTCCCGCTCTGAAAGCCAACTCGCCTGCCTCGGTCACCCAGCGAAAATTAGCCTGAGCATTAGTCTGGTCGTTTCGGTTGTTGTTTCGATAACCCTGCGAACTGTAATTGCTGGCCGTCACATCAACACCTGCGCTGCCGTTGAAATAGCCGCCGCTGGCCTGCGCCTCCCCAGTGCTGTAACTGCCGCCGCGAACGCTCAATGCGCCGTTGCCACCCTGCTTCGAGGGAGTGCGAGTGATGATGTTGATGACTCCGCTACTGGCACCGTCGCCATACAGCACCGCGCCGCTGCCGCGCATAATCTCGATGCGTTCGATGGCCTCGAACGGGATCGCCGACCACTGCACGCCAGACAGATCGGGATCGGTGATGCGGCGGCCATCCAGCAGGATCAGCGTGTTCTGGCCGGATGCCGCGCCGAAGCCTCGCATATCGACCGAAGCAGAAGCCGCGTTGTTGCCGAACAGGTCGCGCGTCGAAATGCCCGTCTGAGTCGAAAGCAGTTCCGGCAAAGTGCGCGCGCTGCTCTGGCTGATGTCTTCGCGGGTAATAACCGTCACATTAACAGGGTTATTGGTTAATTTGTCCTCGAAACGCGTGGCGGTCACTACCACTTCTTCCAGCGTTTCGGTTGCGGCTTGCGCCAAGAGAGGTGCCGACAGCAACAGTGCGGCGAGAATTTGTTTCTGTTTCATAGCATTTCCTAACTTACGTTCCAAGCGTCCCCGTTGGAACAATGAACAAAATCAGGAAAGCAGCGGGAAAGATGAACCTTGAAGACAGGCATCCATGCGCCCCACGCGCATTTCCTGAACCCAGTTCAAGGCCGGTATCCGGGCTTACAAGTCTTGACTTGCCGCCTTCCCATGCTTATGCACAGTGGCTGATTGGCAATTCCACACTTGCTTACCGTTGCGGGGGCAGCACAGGCATCGAAGTTAATACTTCCTCACCTGTTTCCCGTTTAACTGAAAGGCTTACGCCTTTCTGCACCTTGAAGCAGACGTAATTCTACCAGAGCTTTTACCGCAGGTTGGCAGCTAAATTTCTAAAGCACTTGCAAAACGTGTCGTTACCGATTGACTTAACAGGCTTTTTAAAATTATAGTTCGGTATATGCATACTGAGCTCGACATCCTCGACCAGAAACTGGCCCATTTGGTGCAACTCACCCAGCGCCTGCGCGCTGAAAATCTGCAATTGCGTCAGGAAATTGCAACCGCTGTCACTTCGCAACGCAAAAGCCAGGACAAGGTCAATGAAGCAGCGCAGCGGCTGGAAAAGCTTCTGGCTCAATTGCCCAAGGATGCGCAATGAGCAAGACCAGTTCTCTGGATGTGACCATCCTCGACCGCGAATTGCGCGTCGCCTGCCCGGACGACGAACGCGCCGAATTGCTGGATGCCGTTGCTTATCTGGACAAAAAAATGCGTGAAATACGCGATGGCGGCAAGATTGCCTCGGTCGAGCGTATCGCCATCATGGCCGCCCTCAACATCACCCACGAACTCCTCACGATGCGCCTCGGCGGCGGGTTTGACCTCGCCGAATTCAAGCGTAGAATGGATGCCATGCAGGCAACCATCGATTCTGCCCTGGCAGAACAGGATGAGTTGTTTTAGAAAGTGATTTAAAAACGTGACGAGCGCAGCTAATTCAGGTGTGCCCGGAACGCAGAAACCGGAATGTACTTGAAGTACATGAGGATTTCGAGTACCGCGCAAGCCTGAAGTAGCAAGCGCAGTAGTTCTTAAACACTTTCGTAAGGTTTGTTCCCTGCGGTGCTCGTCAGATTCATAATTCTTTGGACCAATGAGCTAATGCTTAGGTTGTGCCCTACAAAGTTACTGTTGTGAGCATCCACTACGGATGCACCTGATGTAACCGGGAACCGACCCTCTTGAACCCCGGTTCAAGATGTCTGAATCAACGGCACAGGCGGGGAACCTTATTCCAGTGCGATCTTTCGGGGTCGCACTTTTCTTTTGTGGAACAGGATCATGCGATACTGGCTGATGAAATCCGAGCCCTCTGACTGCAGCATTGACGACCTCGCAGCGATGAAAGACCAGACCGTTGCATGGTACGGCGTACGCAATTATCAGGCGCGCAATTTCATGCGCAACCAGATGCAGATCGGTGACGGCGTGCTGTTTTACCACTCCAACTGCAAGGAGCCGGGCATCGCCGGTATCGCCGAGGTAGCGAGCCACGCCTATCCCGATGCCACGCAGTTCGACGGAAAAAGCAGATACTTCGACCCCAAGGCCACTTTTGAGCAGCCGCGCTGGATGAATGTGGACGTAAAACTGGTGAAAAAGATTCCGTTGATCAGCATCGCAGAATTGAGACGCCACCCCGAACTTGAGAACATGCGCACGCTTCAACGCGGCAACCGCCTGTCCATCACGCCGCTAGACCCGGCAGAATGGCGGTTCATCATAACCCGTCTGGTAAAAGACTGATGGAGTGGTATCCCGCCTACCTCGTACTTGGTGCTTTCACCGGCTTCCTGGCCGGCCTGTTCGGCGTCGGCGGCGGGCTGGTGCTGGTGCCGGTACTGGTGATGTTGTTCGATGCACAGCATTTTGCGACTGATCACATCATGCATCTCGCGCTCGGCACCTCGATGGCGACCATTGTGTTCACCTCCATCGCCAGCATGCGCAAACACCACCAGCATGGTGCCGTAAACTGGCAAGTCGTGCGCCGCATCACCCCGGGTATCCTGTTCGGCACCATGCTCGGGGCGTTGACGGCCTCCGCCATCCCTACCGGGGGACTCGGCATATTCTTCTCCCTGTTCGTTTGTTTCGTTGCCGCACAAATCCTGTTCGGCAAGGAACCGCACCCGTCACGCCAACTGCCCGGTCTGACAGGCATAAACCTCACCGGCATCTTCACCGGATGGATCAGCAGCCTGGTTTCCATTGGCGGCGGCGCGATCGTCGTTCCCTTCCTTATCTGGTGCAACGTACCAATACGACATGCCATCGGCACTGCCGCCGCTATCGGATTCCCCATCGCCGTCGGCGGCACACTGGGCTATATCGTTGTTGGCTCACAGATTGCCGCAATTCCGGAAATGCGCCTGGGTTACGTCTACCTGCCCGCCCTGTTCTGGGTTGCACTTGCCAGCATGCTCACCGCGCCATTCGGCGCAAAAGCCGCCCATCGCATGAAAGTGGAATCGCTGAGGAAGTTTTTCGCCTTGTTGTTGATTGCATTGGCGGCAAGATTGCTGATGAAAGTATTGGCTTAGGCAATAGCAGCGTAAAAGTTTGCGTGCCACCCTGACCCGTTGGGAAACGTCACTTGTTATTGATTGATGCCAGTGAATCAGTCACTGTCGGATAAATCAGTTTTATCTTTAACTCTTGTTTCATGCGTTCGTTACTCAGACAGCGCGATTCGTTCAGGAACGACAGCAACGAATCCGGCAAAATCCGCTGTGCCTCGGCACGCGTGATGCGTGGCGGATGTCTCAAATGATACGCATCCGCCACCGCATCCAGATAGTCACCCATCTTCATCCTGCTGTCATCGCTGGCGTGATATATGCGGTTCGGCCTGCCTAGATGCAATGCAGCAATGATGATGCGCACAAGATCATCGGCATGTATGTGATTGGAATAACTGTCTTCTTCAGCCACGATGGAAGGCATGCTGATGCGCAAACGATCCAGCGGCATACGGTCTTCCGCATAGATCCCGGGTACGCGCAGAATGCTGGCTTTCACACCGTTCCGGGCCGCCCATTTGCGTATCTGCAACTCGGCATCCACACGGCGTCGCGCGCGCGCAGATTGCGGATTCAGCAAATGTGTTTCATCCACCCGGCTACCGCGGCAATCTCCATAGACACCGCTGGTACTGATGTAAATCAGCTGTCCTGGCAAAACACTTTTCGACAGTGCGGCAAGCAAGTGCCGGGTGCGGGTGTCGCATTCTCCGGCATTCGGCGGCGCAAGATGCAAGACAACATCGGCCAATCCCGCGATCCTGGACAAGTTTGTACGGTCATCCAGATCGCCGGTAACAGGCGTCACGCCCAGCGAACACAAATCTGCTTTGTGTGCTTCATTTCGTACCAGCGCATAAATGCGGTAATGTCCTGTGAGCAGGGAAATAGTGCGGCGCGCGATGTAGCCGCTGCCGATGATGAGCAGTCGTTTCATTCCGCGATTATGCGTTAAAATCGCAGTCTTTATTCAGGATCAATCCATGAATTTCAAGGCCACCATTCTGCCAAGTGGACATACCTTTCCCGTGGGCAAAAATGAAACCATTCTGGAAGCCGCACTGGCGCATGGTATTACGCTGCCCTACAGTTGCCGCGACGGTGCATGCGGCGCCTGCATGGGTAAAGTACTGCAGGGGTCAATAGATAATGGCAAAGCCCAGGAATTTGCGCTGAGCAAGGAAGACAGGGCTGCCGGCAAGGCCCTGTTCTGTTGTGCCAAGCCGCTTTCTGATCTTGTACTCGAAAGCCATGAAGTCATGAGCTCAAAGGAAATCACGGTAAAAACATTACCCTGTCGCGTGGAAAAAATGACGAAACTGACCAGCGATGTGATGGCACTGCATCTCAAGCTGCCCGCCAGTGAACGTCTGCAATTCCTTTCCGGACAATATATTGATATTTTGCAAAAAGAAGGCAAACCGCGCAGCTTTTCGCTTGCCAATTCAGAACACAATGACGACCTTCTGGAGCTGCACATACGCAACATCCCGGGCGGCACGTTCACCGCCCATGTGTTCAACGGGATGAAAGAACGTGACATCCTGCGCATCAAAGGCCCGCTTGGTACGTTCTATCTGCGCGAGGATTCGCCCAGGCCCATTATCTTTGTCGCCAGTGGCACTGGCTTCGCGCCCGTCAAGTCAATCATCAACCATGCGCTGCATATCGGCTTGAAGCGCGAGATGCATTTTTACTGGGGTGTTCGCTTGCAATCCGACCTTTACATGCTGGATGAAGTGAAAGAGTGGGAAGCGCAGGGCATCAACTTTGTCCCGGTCGTATCGGACGAACAGTGGAGCGGACGCTCGGGATTCGTGCACCAGGCTGTGCTGGATGATTTCAGTGACCTGTCTGCTTATGCGGTATATGCCTGTGGTGCACCGGTGGTGGTGGAAGCAGCCTACCGCGAGTTCACCACTCAGCGCAGTCTGCCGAACGATGCGTTCTACTCGGACGCATTTACTTTTGTATCGAAAACCTGATTGAAAATTCCCTAATATTTTTTCGACAGCCGCATTTCCCCATTATCCTGTTCCACACGAAACTGTCTCAGCACATTCATGCCGAGCAGGGGCTGGCTCAGGTTGGGCATCACCACTGCATTCACATAGCGTAACGTAAAGTGACCGAATTTAAGTTTCTTAATGATTGCGGTACAGCCCTGGGTGATACCGTTTCCCGTGTTCATCCTTGTCAGCTTTTTGCATTTCACCCCCGCGCGGGCCGCTATCGCCTGTGGCAAAGCAACAATTGTCGCACCGGTATCAATGACAAAATTCAGATAATTATCGTTCACGGCGCCATCGATAAAATAATGTCCGCCACGTCCCCGGCCGATCACCAGAACTGCGTCCTGCCCATCGGGTGATTCGGCGTCAACTTCGACTGCTGTCGTTGAGGTGGCCGCCCAGGATGAGACCGTCTGGGTTTCCTTTTCACATGGCTTCTCCTGATAGATCAGGACACCGGCTGAATTTTTGCACTTGAAGATAGTACCGGCCCAGGCACTTGCATTCGCTGCGAGGAAGATTGCGACAGTCAGCTGTAAAAGCGGATTTTTCATTTTCTCCCCTGACTAATTCGGATATTTGCTGCAATGATGCAGTAATACATCAATTATGCATAATATTTCCTTGCTGCCGAATCGGCAATCCCAATAAATGACTGTCGGGATGAGCAATTCATTTTACTCTGGCTTTGTTGTTCTCATCGCCTTCTGGAAATACATGAGTGCCTGTTCGGGCTTGCCCATATTCTCAGCCAGCTTACCCAGTAAAGTATAAGCCTCGGGTCTGGGATCCAGACTGATACTGGCATCCAGATAGCTTTGCGCCTTACCCCAGAGCTTCTGATGCATACAGAGCTTACCCAGGGCAAGTAACAGCCCTGCATCCTGGGGATGCTGTTTCAGCCAGCGTTCAGCTTGCTCAATCTGCTGGACGTCATTTTCATTTTGGCATTCGCCGTAAAGGGATACCAGTTCGCTATCCCATTGCGCATTGAGACTTTCAGCCAGCACTTTTTGTGCGCTGTGGCAATCGCCAAGCTTGCCGTATGCTTGCGCGGCAGCCGCTGCGATCTTGCTGCGCCGCCTGAATTCACCCGGGATGGACTTCCACAATGCCCGCAAAAAAGTAATGTCAATCGTCTGACTGCGCAACTTCTCAAGCCAGGCTTGCTGGCGAAGTTGCCCGGCAACGACTTTGTCGATGGCATTGCGTTTTTCCAGTTGCGTTGTCACGTCCAGCACGCCTTCCCAGTTACGCGCCTGTTGTTGTGCTTTCAGCTCCAGCGTGAGCGCACCGACATGTTTGTGCATCCCCGTATCACTGAGTTCTTTCAGGGAGTTGAGCGCCGATTGCGGCTGCTTCTGATCCAGCATGAATTCTGTCTTCGCCATCAGGCGCATGGTCGATTCGCCTACCGCCTTGTTCCCTGCATCGGCAAGATAGGCATCACGTCTGTCGAATTCATGCATTTCATGCGCAGCCCGTGCCGCTACAATCGTATTCAACCCGGATTTTTCGCCTAAGGCCATCGCGCGTACGGCCGCTTTCTCCGCCGCCGCATATCTTCCTTCAAAATAGGCCGTAAGGGATTCCATCATCGCAGCACGGCTCTTGCTGGAAGCGCGTTCTTCACGAAAAGTGCGCACATATTCTGGCAGGTGCAGGGTAATAATAACCATACGTACTGCCAAATAACCCAGCGCAAAAACTGCGCACAGCAGTAATACAAACAGGGTCAATGGAACTGCCACCCTGTACGGTGGATAGATAAACTGCACATAGCCCGGATTGCGTGCAATGACCATCACCGCGACAGCAACCGCGAACAGGCCAAGCAGCCAGAACAGCCATCTCATTGAACACTCCGCTCATGCGAAACACGATAATTGCGTACCGCATCCAGACTGCCACTGATGTCCGGCATTTCGATGGTGATGCTGGATGCAGAAAGCTTCTGCAAAACAACCAGTGCCTGTACCGACGTTTCGGATTTGAGGTCGAAATAATGCTTGAGCCATTCCTGCGAAGTTTTCAGGTCACGGCGAAAACTTGTCTCGTCACGCGCCAGCAAGGCCATACGCGCGGAAAGCAGACGCAATTTCAGGTTTTCCCGTAAAAAGAATGTCTGCGTTGGCGACAGCAACGGTAATTCCGGCTGTCCGGTATTTTCGACATGCACTATGTGTCTGGTTTCCTGCCACAACTCACGCAAAAAACGCTTCCATGCCCCCTCTGCAGGATCAGCTGCCGCCTCGACGGCTGCCTGCGGTTCGACACGCGTATCCTGCATCAGTACCAGTGTATCGACCTTGTCGATCACGCCATCCAATTGCCGATTGATGGCGTGTACATCAATGTTCGGCAAAGCACGCAGCTTGTCGATATCCAGGTCGAGACGTTTGCGCAGACTGGCAAACACGGGCTGCTTCAGGCGGCTCCTGGCCTGCTGCATGGCGATCAACGCTGCCTTCACATTGCCAGAAAGCTGCAGCTGCTGAATGGCAATAAGCAGCATTTGTTCAACTTCAGCCAGCGTGATCTGTTCCCGGCTGCTCGACAATTCCTGATACAAAGACTCCAGTGCGGTTCGCTGATTCTTCATTTCCGCAAACTGTGTTTCCAGCAGACTCAGTTTTCCGCCGAACTCGCGTAACCGTTCCTGATTTTGCTCCAGAAGCAATCGACTAGCTTTGCTCGTCGCCTCCACTTCAGACAGACGGCGCGCCACTTGCCGTTGCGTCATATTTAGCTGGGAATTGGCATCCAGCCATTGCCAGACGAAAGCGGCGATCAGCAGCAGCAGGGTCAAATGCGTCAGTGTTACACGCGAGAACACACCACCCGAACGATTTTTGCCTGCCGCAGGAGACGCGTCAGGGGGAGGAGCCTCAGGCGGCGCGGCGGGCTTTTCAGCTGGCAAGGGTTGTACTGGATCGCTCATAGCGTCAACTCCGTGTAGTATTAGCCCATGCTACCAAACCCGATAGCATTCCGTCATCTCCGGATTCGGTAACGATCACATGCTGCCAGCCCTGCTTTCTGGCTGCTTCGGCAATACGTTCATGCGGTACGAATAACTCAACAGCGAAGATGGACCTGCGTTGCGCTTCATCGAGTGTTTCGAGCAAGTGATTCAATGCCTCGCTGCTGGTCACCATGATCGCGTCAGGCGTCATCGCCAGCAGCATACCTGTGTCCAGTTCGGGTTTACTGCGCAGGTAGCAGGTAACGTACTTCACTATTGCACCACGTGCCTTGAGCGTATCGCCCAGTAATTCACGTCCACCGTCACCGCGAAAGATCATCACCAGCTTTCCGGCAACGTCTTGCAGTTCCGCCATCGCCAACAGGCCTTCGCTGTCAAAGCGTTCTGCCGGCACGATGACCTGCCCGATACCCAGTTCATGCAGCGCCCTGGCACTGCCCTGTCCGACAGTGGCAATGCTGAGCGCTGACGGCAAGCCGCCCGCAGCATTTATGACCGCCATGCCATGGCGCACCGCATTCGGACTG
>JBNLBY010000006.1:0-59007 GCA_050303535.1 Sideroxydans sp.
GACACAAGGTGCGGATCGAGAAGCGTCTGATCAAAAAAGCATTTCCTGCATTATTGCCGGAACAAATTTCCACTTTAAAAGAAAATTATGCCGTGGTACAGGCTGAGGATGATGAAATCGCCGGTTACCATGCTCATTCCATTGTTCTTTTACCTCGGGATAATTTGCGCTATGCACGCAAGATGTGGGCGGACAGCGGTTCCGGGTTATTGCTTAAAGCTGTGGTGATGGATGATCGCGGCTTTCATATTGAACAATATGCCTTCATGCAGTTGAGTGTCGGTAATAACATTGAACGCAAATGGATTGTCCCGGAGACTTCTTCCGTTTCTGAACTTGCTAAAGAGCCCAATATTTCACCCCCTCTATCCCAGGTTGAGTTTCTTGATGGACCAAGTGGATGGCAAGTAGATGCATTGCCTCCCGGCTTCAGGAAAATACTGGAGATGCGCCGACCTTTCCGCGGGAACAAGGAACCGGTTATTCATATGGTGTTCTCCGATGGGCTGGCGGGTATTTCGGTATTTATCGAACAAGCTGAAGCGGCGACATATATCCATTCCGGACTGTCCGGACAGGGCGTAGCTCATGTTTATAACCGCATTGTTGGCGAAAATCTGGTGACTGTGGTCGGTGAAGTGCCGCCGCTGACGGTCATTCAGGTGGGAGATTCCGTTCGTTACGCAGGACAATGACATGTTGGAGATGCATGCAATTGTCATTCAGGTCGAAGGGGAGGAAGCATTGGTTCAACCCTTGGATACGGGCGGATGTGGACATTGTGCCAGTGAGGGAGGATGTGGCAGCAGCTCACTGTCGAAATTGTTTTGCAGCCATAAACCACGCCATTTCAAAGTCAGTAACGAAGTTCGCGCCAAGGTTGGGGACGAAGTACAGGTATCCATTCCTGATGGTGTATTGCTGCGTGGTGCCATGAAGTTATATGTAATGCCCTTGATCCTGCTTTTGCTTTGCAGTATTGCGGGTATCGTCATGGCCGGTGAGTCTGCCGGACGTGATGCCTATGCGGCCACAGGAGCTGTCATCGGATTGTTACTGGGTTTTGCTTTGGCAAGGTTTTCTCCCAGCGTTGCGCAGGCAGTCGCCTCATCCATTATTACTTCGCGGTCTGGTTCTTAATTATCGATATATTCAAAAGGATAGGCATATCATGCTGAAGAAATTTGCTTTTTTCGTGCTATTTGGATTGTTTGCACAATCGGTAGTTGCCAATAATTTGCCTGATTTCACCAAATTGGTGGAAGAGCAAGGACAGGCAGTTGTAAATGTGAGTACGACGCAACTCATTCACGCGCCACAGATGTTTCAGGGAATTCCTGATGTACCGGAAAACGACCCTTTTTACGATTTTTTCCATCGCTTTGCGCCGCAAGTCCCGCGCGAACAGGAATCTCATTCTCTTGGCTCAGGATTCATTATCAGCGCAGACGGTTATATTTTGACAAACGCGCACGTCATTGATCGTGCAGAGAAAATTACAGTTCGCCTGACTGATAAGCGCGAATTTAAAGCAAAAGTGATCGGTGCCGACAAACGTACTGATGTTGCTTTGCTCAAGATCCAGGCGACTGGACTGCCCAAGGTTACGTTTGGCGATCCAGATCAAGTCAAGGTGGGAGAGTGGGTGCTTGCGATTGGTTCACCTTTTGGTTTCGACAGTAGCGTAACGGCGGGCATCGTCAGTGCCAAGGGGCGTTCCTTGCCACAAGAAAATTATGTGCCTTTCATTCAAACAGATGTGGCGATTAACCCCGGTAACTCGGGTGGTCCCCTGTTCAACATGAAGGGGGAGGTGGTTGGTATCAATTCTCAGATATACAGCCGTTCCGGCGGGTATATGGGGTTGTCGTTTTCCATTCCCATTGATGTGGCGATGGACGTAGTCAATCAGTTGCGTAGCACTGGTAAAGTTACGCGCGGCCGTATCGGGGTGACCATCCAGGAAGTGACGCGTGAGCTGGCCGACTCTTTCGGTTTGCCTAAAATCGGAGGGGCATTGATCTCTGCGGTAGAAAAAGGTGGTCCGGCAGACAAAGCGGGTGTGCGCCCCAGCGATGTGATTCTCAAGTTTGACGGCAAGGTAGTGAAGTCATCCGCCGATTTGCCGCATCTTGTCGGGATGACCAGGCCTGGAAGTAAAGTCAAAGTGCAAGTGTGGCGCAAAGGCTACAAGGATATTTCGTTGGTGGTTGGAGAGATTCAGGATGAAAAGACAGTTGCCCGGCGTGGCGGTCGAAGCGGTGGAAAAACTCCGGGATCTTCTGAAAGTGAAAGCCGTCTGGGATTGATTGTCAGTGAGTTGAATGATCAGCAAAAAGCGGAATTACAGGTTGAAGGTGGTTTGATTGTAGAGGAGATGACAGGCTCTGCAGCCCGCAGTCAGTTGCAACGTGGCGATGTGATTCTTGCAGTGGGTAATGTCGAAATACACAGCCTTGAACAGTTCGACAAGGTGCTGAAGAAGGTTCCGCATGGGCGCAACATTGCTTTGCTGGTGCGCCGTAGCGTAGGCACTGTGTATGTATCGATCAAGATGGACGAGAAGTAGGCAGCATTCTGTAGCTCAGCGTATCCCGTCAAAATCGGCTAGAATTCGCGCTTTGCGAATCCGCCGCTTTTGACGGGAAAATTATTTTGAGTCTCATGCAGCATATCCGTAACTTCTCCATCATTGCCCATATCGATCATGGAAAATCTACCTTGGCAGACCGCATTATTCATTTATGTGGAGGATTGTCTGAGCGCGAAATGGAGGCGCAAGTCCTGGACTCCATGGATATTGAGCGCGAACGGGGTATTACCATCAAAGCGCAAACTGCTGCTCTAAGCTACAAGGCACGTGACGGACAGGTATACAACCTTAACCTTATAGATACGCCAGGGCATGTGGACTTTTCATATGAAGTTTCACGTTCACTCTCCGCTTGCGAAGGTGCGCTTCTGGTAGTGGATGCTTCACAAGGTGTCGAAGCGCAAACGGTAGCAAACTGTTACACCGCTCTGGATTTGGGTGTCGAAGTTGTGCCGGTTTTGAACAAGATCGATTTGCCTTCCGCTAATCCGGAGAATGCCATTGCCGAGATTGAAGACGTTATCGGTATAGCTGCGCAGGAGGCAGTGCACTGCTCGGCCAAGACTGGCCAGGGAGTGGAGGATGTGCTGAATGCGCTCATCTCGAAAGTTCCTCCACCCAAAGGGGATGTTACGGCGCCGTTGCAGGCGTTGATCATCGATTCCTGGTTTGACAACTATGTCGGGGTGGTAATGCTGGTGCGCATTGTAAATGGCACACTCAGGCCAAAAGACAGGATTTTGCTCATGGCAACGGGAGCGCAGCATCTCACGGAGCATATCGGGGTATTTACACCGAAATCGCAAAATCGCGAAACGTTATCCGCGGGTCAGGTTGGTTTTATCATTGCGGGCATTAAGGAATTGAAAGATGCCAAAGTCGGCGATACGGTCACCTTGGCAACAAAGCCCGCCAGCAGTCCATTACCTGGATTCAAGGAGGTGCAGCCGCAGGTGTTTGCCGGACTGTTCCCCGTCGAGTCCAATCAATATGAAGCATTGCGCGATTCTTTGCAGAAGCTCAAGCTGAACGATGCATCGCTGCAATATGAGCCGGAAGTATCGCAGGCGCTAGGTTTCGGTTTTCGCTGCGGATTTCTTGGGTTATTGCATATGGAAATCGTGCAGGAACGTCTGGAGCGCGAGTTCAATATGGACCTGATTACCACTGCACCAACAGTGGTTTATGAGGTGGTGCAACGCGACGGTACACTGCTGATGGTGGATAATCCATCCAAGTTGCCGGATATGTCAAAGATTGAGGAAATCCGCGAGCCTGTTGTGCATGTCAATTTATACATGCCACAAGAATATGTCGGTTCGGTCATCACATTGTGTACGCAAAAACGAGGTGTACAGATGGATATGGCATACCACGGCAAACAAGTGTTGCTGCAGTACGAAATTCCCATGGCTGAAATCGTGCTTGATTTCTTCGACAGGCTGAAATCGGTATCGCGTGGCTACGCATCGATGGACTATGAGTTCAAGGAGTATCGTCCTGCAGACGTGGTCAAGGTGGATATGCTCATTAATGGCGAAAAAGTGGATGCGTTGTCCATTATCGTGCATCGAGCCAAGAGCCAGTATCGCGGCCGCGAAGTGGCGGCCAAAATGCGCGAATTGATTCCGCGCCAGATGTTTGATGTTGCCATCCAGGCAGCCATCGGCGCCAACATTATTTCTCGTGAGAACGTAAAAGCCTTGCGCAAGAATGTGTTGGCCAAATGTTATGGTGGCGATATCACACGCAAGAAAAAACTGCTGGAAAAACAGAAGGCAGGTAAAAAACGCATGAAGCAAGTGGGAAGTGTGGAAATTCCGCAAGAGGCATTTCTTGCCATACTGCGGGTTGACGACAAATAACAGAACAGGAAGTAGAGATGACCTTCGCTTTGATCTTGTTTTCCTTGCTGGTATTGACCGGGGTAATCTGGTTGCTGGATCATCTCTTTTTGAGGGCCAAGCGTCCGGTAGATGCGAGCGAACCCTGGTGGGTAGAATATGCCAAAAGCTTTTTTCCGGTGATTCTGATCGTTTTTCTGCTGCGCTCATTTTTGCTTGAGCCGTTCAAGATTCCATCCGGATCAATGATTCCGACATTGCATGTTGGTGATTTTATTCTGGTTAACCGTTATACCTACGGTCTGCGGCTACCTGTTATTAACAAGAAAATCATTGAAATCAACCAACCGCAGCGCGGTGATGTGATGGTATTTCACTATCCGGAAAACCCCTCTGTGGATTATATTAAGCGCGTAGTCGGGCTGCCGGGAGATATGCTGATCTATCGTAACAAAAGATTATGGATAAATAACGAAGAGCAGACGTTGCAACGTGATGGAGATTACAATTACGTCGAGAACGATTTGCGTTTTATCCATACTGAGCGATATTACGAGAATCTGGGTGGACGGAAGCATGTTGTGTTGCTTGATCCGGAGATGCCGCAGATCCATCTGGGAAATGTGGCTAACTTTCCGCTGCATGGGCAATGCAGTTACACTGAAGAAGAAGTGCGCTGTACGGTTCCTGACGGTCACTATTTTATGATGGGTGACAATCGCGATAATAGCCGTGACAGCCGCTACTGGGGATTTGTGCCGGATGAAATGATTGTCGGCAAAGCTTTCCTGATCTGGATGAACTTCGGCGAGTTGAATCGAGTCGGATTGTCGATAGATTAGGAAAACGACATTGAAAGGATTGAAAATGAGAGTATTTGCAGATAGGCAGCAGGGCATTAGTTTGGTTGGAATGCTCCTGATCGCAGTCGGAGTAATCATTGTTGCAATATTGGGCTTGAGGATAGTGCCGGCTTATATACACAGTGCCCAGGTTGCTCAGATTTTTAAAGAAATTGTTAATGATCCTGCGATGCGGGATGCGACAGTTAAAGACATAAAAGATTCGTATAACAAGCGCGCTAACATTAACTACATCACCGATATTACGGCAGACGATCTTTATATAGCAAAGGGTAATGGCCAACTCAGTATTAGTGCCAGCTACACAGTCGAGATTCCACTCGCGGGTAATGCGAAACTGGTGCTCGATTTTAATCCGAGCAGTTCGTAATTTCTTCGATGAAGTACGCGGCACTGTGTAAGCAACTTGGCTATCAGTTTATACAGCCGCAATTGCTACAGCGTGCACTAACCCACCGTAGCTTCAGTGCATCCCACAACGAGCGTTTGGAATTTCTTGGTGATAGCGTGCTGAACTGCACCATCGCCAAATATCTTTACGAGGCATATCCTGAGATGCCGGAGGGCGACCTATCCCGTTTGCGCTCCAATCTGGTCAATCAACAAACCTTGGCTATTCTGGCGCAACAACTGAATCTTGGCGAACAGCTGTTATTGGGGGATGGGGAGCGTAAGAATGCCGGATTTCGCCGCCCCTCCATTCTGGCCGACGGCCTGGAAGCACTGTTTGGTGCAGTGTTGCTGGATGCGGATTTTGCAGCGGCAGAAAAAGTGATATTGGGGCTGTACGGCCCGTTCATTGCACAAACTGATCTGAAAACACTGGGTAAAGATGCCAAAACATTGTTGCAGGAGTATTTGCAGGGTCGCAAATTGCTATTGCCACAATATAAAGTGATCGAGATCAAGGGCAAAGCGCATGCCCAGATTTTCGTCGTTTCCTGTGCAATTGCGCAGCTTGATCTGAATACCCAGGGCGAAGGGGCAAGTCGGCGCATTGCTGAACAAATCGCTGCGGAACGTGCTTACCGACAAATCAAAGATAATCTATGAAAGAGTCTGAAAAATTACATAACGGCTTCGTTGCAATTGTCGGCCGACCCAATGTCGGTAAGTCGACCTTGCTTAATCACCTCGTCGGACAAAAAATCAGTATTACCTCGCGTAAGGCCCAAACGACGCGTCACCGCATCACAGGCATACTCACAGAAGGCAAGACCCAATTTATTTTTGTCGATACGCCGGGTTTTCAGACCAAGCATACAAATGCTCTGAATCGCGGTATGAACCGTGTGGTAACTGGTAGCCTGCGCGAAGTGAATGTAGTGTTGTTTGTGGTGGAAGCATGTCAATTTGACGAGCGTGACCGGCAGGTAATGGAGATGTTGCCGCGAGATCGTCCGGTGATTCTGGTTGTTAACAAGGCGGACTTGGTGGCCGACAAAGCCGAAATGTTGCCTTTCATCGAGGAAATTTCTGTTTTGCGCCATTTCGACGCCATCGTTCCTGTCAGTGCCAGATCTGGCAAACAACTTGACACCTTGCTTGACGCTATTCGCCCTTATCTTCCTGAAGGCGAGCATTTATACGCCGAAGATGAAATTACAGATCGTAATGAACGCTTTCTTGCTGCAGAAATTCTGCGTGAAAAAATATTTCGTTATACCGGCGAAGAGCTGCCCTATTCGGTCAGCGTGGTGATCGAACAATTCAGGCAGGAAGGCAAACTGCGTCGCATCCATGCTGCGATCCTGGTGGACAAGGAAGCACACAAGGCCATGCTCATTGGTAGCAAGGGCGAAAAGCTCAAAGAGATTGCCACCCAGGCGCGCCTCGACATGGAAAAACTGTTCGATGGAAAAGTTTTTCTCGAAACGTTTGTTAAGGTTCGCAGTGGCTGGGCGGACAGCGCTTATATGCTGAAGACACTGGGGTATGAGTAACGCAGCATATCAACAACGCATCCAGGACGAACAATCGTTCGTATTGCATAGCTACCCGTTCCGTGAAACCAGTCTGATACTGGAAGTATTCAGTCGGCAATATGGACGTGTAGCGCTGGTGGCGCGTGGTGCACGGCGTCCAAGGTCGGCGTTGCGCGGTTTGTTGATGTGCTTTCAACCCTTGCAATTGAGCTGGTTTGGTAAACATGAATTGCGAACCTTGCATAATGCTGAGTGGCAAGGTGGGCAGCCGCAATTGCAGGGCACAGCGCTGTTGTGTGGCTTCTACCTGAACGAATTGCTGCTTAATCTGATGGCACGCGACGATCCGCATGAAAGCCTGTTTGAATATTACCAGCAGACCTTACAACGTTTGGCTCAAGAGGACGATCATGCATTCACGCTACGTCGTTTTGAGAAACACATGTTGCAGGAGCTTGGTTATGCACTGCAGTTGGAGAATGAGGCAGGTAGCGGGAAGCCCATTGCCCCCGACCGGGAATACCGCTATATACTTGAGCATGGTGCGATAGCAGAAACCGCAGATTCAGGACAAGGCATGCTGGTGCTGGGTAAGACCTTACTGGATATGGCCGCCGACGATTACCGTGATGTGAACAGTGCGCGCCAGAGCAAACAATTGATGCGCATGCTGCTGGATCATCATCTTGCAGGAAAGAGGCTACACACTCGAGAACTAATGAGGGATTTGCAGAAGTTATGATCAAACTCGGACTTAACATCGACCATGTTGCTACTGTGCGCCAGGCGCGCGGCACACGTTACCCAAATCTGGTGCGTGCTGCATTGATTTGCGAAGAAGCTGGTGCGGACGCCATCACCATCCATTTACGCGAGGATCGCCGACACATCCAGGATGCCGATGTGGACGTCTTGCGTGGCATGTTGCAGACGCGTATGAACCTCGAATGTGCCGTTACAGACGAGATGATCGCCAATGCACTACGGGTAAGACCGCATGATATTTGCCTGGTGCCGGAGAAGCGTGAAGAACTGACGACCGAGGGCGGATTGGATGTTGTAAAGCATTTTGACGCAGTACAGCATGCCACACAACGATGCGCAGAAGCTGGTATACGTGTTTCACTGTTTATTGATGCGGAGGAGAGACAATTGGATGCGGCGAAGAAGGCGGGCGCTCCTGTTGTCGAGATACATACCGGAAAATATGCCGACGCTGACAGTGTTCCGGCACGTGAGCAGGAATTGGCTCGCATTCACAGTGCAGCTTTATATGCACATAATCTGGGGCTGCAGGTGAATGCCGGACATGGACTTAATTATCACAACGTCACACCAATCGTTGCTATTCCACACATCGCCGAACTAAACATCGGCCATGCCATTATTGCCGAAGCCGTATTCATCGGACTGGGACAAGCCGTGAAAAACATGAAAAAACTTCTGGGGGCGGAAGTTCCGCCTTCACGGGAATGATCGATGATCTTTGGAATCGGTACTGACATCGTCAATGTGGCACGTATGGAAGCGGCCAGCCGACGTCATGGAAAGGCATTCGCCGAGCGTATTCTGAGCGAGCACGAATTGACCGAATATGCCGCACAAGCCCATCCTGCACGCTTCCTGAGCAAGCGTTTTGCAGCCAAAGAAGCGCTTGCCAAAGCGACCGGCCATGGATTGAGATTCCCGGTGAGCTTGCGGCACATCACCGTCACCCACGACGAATTCGGTAAGCCGACATTTGTTTTTGATGAAAAATTATCCGCTTTATTGGCCGAGCTCGGTGTGGCGGGCCATCATTTGAGCCTGAGCGACGAACACGATACCGCAGTGGCATTCGTGATTCTGGAGGGGAAAAGCTGATGGGCAATGGGCCGGTGATGCTGGATGTCTTGGGCAAGGTGCTTACTGAAGAGGATGAAAGACGTCTGCTCCATCCACTGGTAGGGGGCGTCATCCTGTTTGCACGCAACTATGAATCGCCGAGCCAGCTTGCCGAGTTAACGGCAAATATTCATGCGCTTCGCACTCCATCATTACTCATTTCGGTCGACCACGAGGGCGGCAGGGTGCAGCGTTTTCGGGAAGGTTTTTCCAGAATTCCGTCCATGCGCGAACTGGGCAGGATTTGGGATGTGCATCCCAAGCGTGCAAAGCACCTGTCACAACAAGTGGGTTTCGTCCTGGCTTCAGAATTGCGCGCCTGCGGCATAGATTTCAGCTTTACGCCCGTGCTGGATGTCGATTACGGCGTCTGCAGCGCAATTGGTGACCGGGCGTTTCATTCGGAACCGCAAGCTATCGCCGAACTGGCACACAGCCTATTAATGGGACTGAAGCAGGGGGGTATGCCATCCGTGGGCAAGCATTTTCCCGGTCACGGTTTCGTGAGTGCCGATTCACACCTGGAGGTACCTGTGGACGAGCGCAGCTATACCGACATTGAATTTTGTGATCTTATCCCTTTCAGGCAAATGGTTAATTTTGGCTTGACCGCCGTGATGCCTGCCCATGTCATTTACCCAAAAATCGATGCCCAACCTGCCGGGTTCTCAAAAGTCTGGCTGAAGGATATCCTGCGTGGGGAGCTGGGTTTCGAGGGGTGTATCTTCAGCGATGACCTGAGTATGGAGGGGGCGGCAGTGGCGGGAGGTATTGTGCAACGCGCTGAAGCAGCGCTCAATGCCGGGTGCGACATGGTGCTGGTGTGCAACAGGCCGGATTCCGCAGATGAACTGCTGGCTGGGTTGAAATGGGATATGCCGGCGCAGAGCAAGGCACGTCTGGCGCAGATGCATGGCCGCCCACATCCCAAGACGATAGTGCAACTGCATGAAGATGCTGAATTTATTAAGGCATTGCACGATGTTGCCAACATCGGCATGCACGAGGGCGAGCTACCGTTGGTCTAATAAGGTATACCGCTCATGATGATAGGGTCTATTTTCAGCTTCTCGAATAGGAAGCTTGAGACTATGATAGACAGCATCATCGCTGGATGAGGGAGAAAAGAAACATGAGAATTGTTCAGAGTCCTCACGATTTGCTGAAGACAAAGTATTCGTTATTTCGTACCCATTTCGATACTAATCACGGTGTGCTTTGGTCGATAGCCAAACAGGATGCCGTGCCGTGCGTTACACCGATATTTTTGAAAGAACTCAAAGAGCTTCAAAGCGAAATTGCCAACAGCCAGGGCAAGTTGCTGGTAGGCGAGGAATTGCATGAAATCCGTTATTCAGTTCTGACATCCATCACTCCGGGTGTTTTTAGCCTTGGTGGTCAGCTGTCACTTTTCAGAGAACTAATTCGAAATCGAGAGCGCGAATCATTGTTGGAATATGCGATTGCCTGCATTGATGTCGTTTTTCCGAGAACACGCCATTACGACCTCCCGTTGGCGACGATCTCCTTGTTGCAAGGGGATGCCCTTGGTGGCGGTCTGGAGGGAGCGTTGGCCAGTGATATCATTATTGCCGAGCGCAGATGTCAACTGGGCTTTCCAGAAATACTTTTTAATCTTTTCCCTGGAATGGGCGCATACAGCCTGGTTGCCCGGAAAGTGAACCCGAAATTTGCAGAGAAGATGATCTTGAGCGGCAAGATGTACAGCGCTGAAGAGCTACATAATGCAGGCCTGGTTGATATTCTTGCTGAAAACGGCAAAGGGAATGAGGCTGTTAATGACTACATCAAGAAACAGGAGCGACGTTCCAATGGTTTTCTTGCCGTTCAGAAAGCGCGGCATAGATTCAATCCCCTTACCTATCAGGAGCTGATCGACATCACAACTGTTTGGGTCGATGCGGCACTTAACCTTAACGAAAAGGATTTGAAGGTGATGGATCGCTTTATTCGTTCACAGGAAAAACTTTTCGTTTCGCCGCAATCCCAGCCGCGCATCTCCTCGGCAGCTTGAATTTTACAAGCTGGCCTGATTGGCACCATTCAGGTAATGAAGCAGAGAGGTTCTGGTTGAAGGGTAACCGCTCAATGCTTCTTCAAGCAGGCCTGAAGCAGAGGTTTCCAATTCAGCACAATTCTGTGCAAGTATCCGACTACATACGTTATACAGCGCCTCGGCGCCAATATTGCCTGAGCTGCCTTTTAATATATGTGCCAACTCTTTGAGTGTGGTGTATTCCTGCTTGAAGAGGGCGATTCGCATTGCTTCAAGCAATTTCTCTGTTTCGGAAAGGAAACCGTAGATTACGGTTCGCAGGAAATCATCCTGACTCCCGCCCAACAATGCCAGATGCTGCAGCGTTTCTGTATTGATAAAACCTGAAGTGTTTTGTTTGACAGAATGGACAACTTCAGGAGCATCTGTACTGGCTGGTGTCAGCGTCAGGCGCGCGACAGTATCGAGCAGAGTTAACGCGTCAACAGGCTTGGTCAGGTAGGCATCTATATGGGCGCGCTCGCATTCCCTTTTTGCTTCCGGGGTGGCATCTGCGGTCAGAATGATTACCGGCGTTTCCAGTGGTTGCCTGGACAGGGCGCGGTGGAGTTTTACAACCTCAAGCCCTCCCATTTGTGGCATATTCATATCGAGAATCAGCAAGTCATAATCAGATTCTTCAAGCTTATCCAGGGCCTGTTCACCGTTTTCAACCAGATCAACCTTGTGGTTTCCGTGCGCCAGGATTTTTTCAATGATTTGCCGGTTGGTGCCATTATCTTCCGCAACGAGTATGCGTATGCCACGTTTACTTGCAGTGGTACGCTCGTAGTGCTCCTTGAATGAAATTACACCTTCCGCCGGGCGTGGCGTCATAATTCCGTGCAGGGCATTAAATAACAAAGTCTTGTCAAGCGGGGTGCGCAGCAGGCAGGAATATCCGGCATCGAGATAATCTTCTTCACTGTGATTGAGAAGATCCGGATTGACCAATATTGGCGAAAGTTTCTGCTGTCCTTGCAATTCCTGTATGTTTGTAACGAAATCCATTGCTGTCATACCGATATTCTGGGGTAAACACAGAATTGCCAGATGATCGGGCAGAGTGGCATCCTTGTTAATTAAATGTGTAAAGAAATGCGTCAGCGAAGTTGCATGTTTGCAGCGAATCCCCCATGTGTTTGCATAGTTGGTAACTGCGATTTGTTCATTGATGGATAAACCTATCGTCAGCAGATAGAGTTGTTCCAGCGAGGCCTTGGTTTCGGCCAAAACGGTGACTGGCTGCTTGGTAAACGGAGTTTCAAACCAGAAGATGCTGCCGATACCAGGTTCACTTTGCACTCCCATTCTGCCACCCATCAATTCAACGAGTTGTTTGGAGATCGTCGTGCCCAGCCCGGTACCACCGTAAATTCGGGTAATACTGTGATCGGCTTGAGTGAAACTATCAAAAATCCTCGTCAAGGACTGCGATGAAATGCCGATGCCCGTATCAATTACCTCAAAACGCAAAAGTGTTTGTTGATCGTCCTGTTGTGAAGTGCTTATTCTGAGTTCGACTTTTCCCTCGCTGGTGAATTTGATCGCATTTCCAATTAAATTGATGAGTACTTGTTGAAGGTGCAGCGGATCACCTTGCAACATAAAGCAAGTTTCCGGTGTAAAACGAACTGATAAACGTAACTGTTTCTTTTCCACCTGAGGCTGGAACATTTCCAATGTGCTGCTAACGAGCTTATGCAGATCGAAATCAACCTTCTCGGTGATCAATTTCCCACTTTCAATTTTAGAGAGGTCGAGGATATTGTCGATCAATTTGAGCAGAAGATGTGCGGACTTTTTGAGTGTGCCAACAAGATCTTTTTGCTCATCGTCCAGGCGAGTGCTGATCAACAGATCACTTGCACCAATTACGCCATTGAGCGGGGTACGCATCTCGTGGCTCATATTGGACAGGAAGTCGCTCTTTGCTCTGTTGGCGGACTGAGCCTTCTCCAGAGCATCATTCAATTGGCCGCGTAGCTTCAGTATGTAAAGCGGAATACACAGCAGGGTAAGCCAAAGACCTACAGCGATGCGCAGATGGTCATGCCAGTAGTCATTTAGTAAAAATACTGCAGAAAGTCCCAGCATGCTGGCCACATAGGCATGGATGAGAGATTCCTTGCCGTAACGAATACCATTTCCCGTGATAACCCAGAGGTAGATGCCGTAAAACAGTACGCCAGCCTCATCAGTTGCTATCATTCCGACGCTAACTTCAATGATATCTACATACATTGCCAGCCATTGTCGTTTTCTGGAGGTATTTTGTTTGTACAAGATATATAGCGCCAGTAAAACAGCACAAGTGAAACAAACTGCAGAGAATGCGAATATTGGAGCTCCCACCGAGGTGGGAGTGACGAAATAGAATTCGACGAACAGGTAAATAAAGATCGGGAAAGTAAAGAACACTCGCAACAGCGATTGTTCATGTTCCCCCTCACGCAGCCGAACTTGCTGAATGAAATAATCGATTTTTTCTTTCATTGGATTGTCTGCACTTTCTGCGCTGGCGAAACGTCTTGCAGCTGCTGTTTGATCAGGCTGATCTTGTTGAATTGCAGCATGAATGATTCCACGCAATTGGGGTCGAAATGTATGCCCTTGTTGGACTGGATATATTCCAGCGCCTGCTGATTAGACCAGGCCTTTTTGTAGGGGCGCTCAGAAGTCAGGGCGTCGTAAACGTCGGCCACCGCAACGATACGAGCGTCAAGCGGGATGGACTTGTCCTTCAGGCCGTTGGGATAGCCGCTGCCATCGTATCGCTCATGGTGCGAGAGTGCGATTTCAGCGCCAAGGCTGATATATTTCGAATGGCTTTTTTTGAGGATGTGGTAGCCGATCAGGGAGTGTGTTTTCATGATTGAAAACTCTTCGTGATTAAGCTTGCCCGGCTTGAGCAGGATGTTATCCGGAATGCCGATTTTGCCGATATCGTGCATAGGGGCGGCCATTTCGATCAGCCTGCAGCGGTTTTCATCCAGCCCTAAGCCTTCGGCGATCAGTCGCGAGAAGCGGGACATGCGCAACACATGGTTGCCGGTATCGGAATCCCTGTATTCACCTGCTCTCGCAAGCCGGAACAATGTCTCTTCTTCGCGTTCCAGAATTCGCTTTGTCGCGTCAGAAACGGCTTTTTCCAATTCCTCAGAGCGGCGCATGACGTTCCGGTGATGCATGTGCAATGAAAGGAGGTTACGACAGCGAATCAGGCATTCGTAATGGTTGAAAGGCTTTGAGAGGAATTCAGTGACACCGACTTCCAGCGCCTTGAAGCGAATCTCGCTTTCATCCGACACGGTGACCATAATGATGGGCACATGTTCCAGATGCGGTACGCGCCTGATGTTTTTCACCGCTTCCAGACCGGACATTTCATCCATCAGGTGATCGACCAGGATCAGGTCTGGCTGGTTGAGCCGTAGCCAGTCCAGTGCCCCCAGAGGGGAGGCGAATGACTGAACCGAAACCTCTTTTTGCAAGCCGCGGACGATTTTGTCGAGAATGATGCGACTGGTAAACTCATCGTCTATGATCACAATGCTCGGATGCGCGTTTGCGCCCGAATTTAGTCCGATAATTTCGAATGACATAATGGTGGCCCCTTTATAAACAGATCGTGAGATACTTCGCCACATCTCCACCAATACGGTGCTTGGGTGTGGTGTGGCTTGTTCTGACTTGGGTTTATCGTATTTCCACTGGCGCTAGTAGAGTCTCCCTGGCTCGTTTCGTCAACCTTTAAAATGGCCAAATGAACAACCTCCCATTGACGATACAAGCACTTAAGGTATAAGGCATGCTATTTTATGCCTGGATTTGAGATAATTCACGCGAATTTCATACACGGAAAGCGTCCTGGTATTCAAACATGAGTGAATTTCAGCTGAGTCTGTTGGCTATCGGTATTTTCGTTGTGGTGGGAGTCTACCTGTATGGCTTCTGGCAACAATGGCGTTATCGCCACAGCCAGGACGAGTCGTTCAAATCGCAGTTTACTGAACAACCAGTTCAGACTGCGTCAAACAAGGTTCGTACAACAATATTAGCTGAAGAACAAGGCGATCCGCTGCTTGAGCTTGGGAGTAATTCAGACAGTAGCGTAGCGGATGAAATCTGCGGTCTGCTCAATGATGCCACTGATTATGTAGTCACATTCATGCTTGAACAGCCACTGGCACCGTATGCACTGGATACATTGTGGCAGCGCCGTTTTGACTTTGGCAAAAGCGTACATGCGTGTGGACAGAATAGCGGCAGTAATCTGTGGGAACGGTTGATCCCGGATAGTGAACAGACATACCGTGCGTTTCGGCTGAGTTTGCAATTGGTGGACAGAGCAGGGCCTGTGAGCGAAATGCGACTGACAGGTTTTCGCGACCTGCTCAGCGAAATCGCCAAACAATTGCAGATTGACGTGCGGCTGCCCTCAATTGAAGAAACCATGCGGCGTGCCCATGAACTGGATCAGTTCTGTGCCGATGTCGATCAAATGATCGGTATCAACCTGCTGACTGGCGCAGGCCGAAGACTGTTTGGAACCGAGATTTTCAGCTTGGCGGAACGCCTGGGGATGAGCCTGCAATCAGATGGTACTTTTCATCTGGCAGATGAGTTTGGTGTGACCCTGTTCAACCTGAGTGCTTCCGACGGCACCCTTTTCCAGCACCATACCCTTAACCAGACTCGCGTAGACAGTCTGACCCTGCTGCTCGATATCCCGCGCGTGAGCGAACCTGTTCACTGTTTCGACAAGATGGAGACGCTGGCACGGGAATTGGCAAAAACATTGCGCGCGACGCTGGTGGATGACCAGCGCGTTGCATTGAGCGAAGGCGCCATTGCACAGATACGCGCGCAAATCGCTGCCACTGAAGAGCGTATGCTGGCAGGACACATCACACCGGGCAGCGCACAAGCATTGAGACTGTTTTCCTGATGGATGCTGCACAACGTATTACACAATTGCGCGCCGAAATCGAGCGTCACAACCATGCCTACTATGTGCTGGACGCACCGGCCGTTCCGGACGCCGAATACGACAGGCTGTTTCATGAATTGCAGCAATTGGAAGCGCAACATCCAGAACTGCTGACGCCTGACTCTCCCACGCAGCGTGTAGGCGGAAAGGTGCTGGAGGGTTTTAAGCCCGTGCGCCATGCGGTTCCCATGCTCTCCATCCATACTGAAACCGATACCGAATCCAGCGGCGCTGCCAATTTCGATGCCCGTGTGCGCAAGGCGCTGGATACAGTGGGTGAGGTCGAATATGCGTGTGAACTCAAGTTCGATGGTCTTGCCATCAACCTGCGTTATGAGCGCAGCATATTGATACAGGCAGCTACACGCGGAGACGGCGAGACCGGCGAGGATGTCACGCAGAATGTACGCACCATCCATTGCATTCCGCTGCACCTCAAAGGTTGTAATGTGGAAGTTCTTGAAGTGCGTGGCGAAGTCTACATGTCCCGCAAGGACTTTAATCGTTACAACGAAAAGCAGCGCGTGCTTGGTTTGTCCACACTTGTGAACCCTCGAAACGGAGCGGCGGGCAGCATACGCCAACTTGATCCCAAGCTTGCTGCACAGCGTCCACTGTCATTTTTTGCTTATGGTTTGGGGGAGGTCAAAGGCTGGTCGCTACCTGATACACATAGCGCCATCCTGGATGCCTTGAAGTCTTTTGGGCTGCCGGTATGCGATGAGCGCGCTGTAGTTAAGGGTGTTCAGGCGCTGGCCGGTTTTCACCAGCGCATTGCAGCCAGGCGCGATGCGTTGCCGTTCGACATTGACGGTGTGGTATACAAGGTCAACAGCCTGAAGCTGCAGGCGGAACTCGGTTTTGTCTCGCGCGAACCGCGCTGGGCGGTGGCACACAAATATCCCGCGGAAGAACAGATGACAGTGCTGCGCGACATTGAAATACAGGTGGGACGCACCGGCAAGCTCACACCGGTTGCCAAGCTTGAACCGGTGTTCGTCGGCGGCACCACGGTCAGCAACGCCACGTTGCACAACGAGGACGAAGCGCGCCGCAAGGACGTTCGGATTGGCGACACAGTGATCGTGCGCCGTGCTGGCGATGTGATCCCGGAAGTGGTGGGTGTGGTGCATGAAAAACGCCCAGCCAATGCGGGGGGCGTGTTTGACCTCAATAAACTGTTGGATGGTAAATGCCCTGTGTGCGGCAGTACCATTGTGCGCGAGGAAGGCGAGGCCGACTGGCGCTGCACCGGAGGGCTGTTTTGCGCGGCGCAGCGCAAGCAGGCGATACTGCATTTTGCCGGAAGACGGGCGATGGATATCGAGGGGCTGGGCGACAAGCTAGTGGATCAGCTGGTTGATGAGAACATTATTCATTCGCTGCCCGATCTGTATCGGCTGGATGTGGCAACACTGGCCGGGCTGGAGCGCATGGCTGAAAAAAGCGCACAGAACATTGTCGATGCTTTGGAGAAGAGCAAGCACACCACGCTCAACCGTTTTTTGTTTGCACTCGGGATACGTAACATCGGCGAAAGTACGGCCAAGGATCTGGCGCGACATTTCGGCAAATTGGATGCCATCATGCAAGCTGATGTCGAACAATTGCTGATCGTGCCGGATGTGGGGCCAATCGTAGCGCAGAGCATCATTGATTTCTTCGGAGAGCTGCATAATCGGGAAGTGGTGCAGCAATTGCGTACGCTTGGAGTGCATTGGGAGGAACATGAAGGTATTCACCAGCAAGTCCTGCCACTATCCGGCAAGACTTTCGTACTTACAGGAACACTCGCCAGCATGAGTCGTGATGAGGCAAAATTGCGACTTGAAGCGCTGGGCGCGAAAGTGGCAGGTTCGGTATCGAAAAAAACTGACTATGTAGTGGCGGGCAAGGAGGCAGGAAGTAAACTGATTAGAGCGCAGGAATTGAATGTGCGGGTTTGGGACGAAGCAGAATTAATTCAACAATTAAAAGAGTGCGAAAAAACATGAATAAAATCACAAAAGCAGTGTTCCCGGTAGCAGGTTTGGGCAGCCGGTTCTTGCCTGCAACCAAGGCCACAGCCAAGGAGATGTTGCCCGTAGTCGACAAGCCGCTGATCCAGTATGCGGTGGAGGAAGCAGTAGCGGCAGGCATTACCGATATGGTGTTCATCACCGGACGCAACAAGCGCGCGATCGAAGACCATTTCGACAAAGCCTACGAACTTGAAGCAACACTGGAAGCAAGCGGCAAATTGAAGCTGTTGAGTTATGTGCAGGAAGTCGTTCCCAAAAATGTCAATTGCATCTACATCCGCCAGGCCGAGCCGTTAGGGCTGGGGCATGCCGTATTGTGTGCCAAACCCGTTGTTCAGGACGAACCGTTTGCGGTCATCCTCGCAGATGACCTGATTGATGGCGAGCAGGCCATCATTCACCAGATGGTGGATGTGTTTGCCAAACATCAATGCTCCATCCTGGGGGTGCAGGACGTTCCGCGGGAGCATACCAAGCAATACGGTATTGTCAGCAGCACCAATCTGGAAAAGGATATCGAGCGCGTGAATGGCATCGTCGAAAAGCCGAAGCCAGAGGATGCGCCTTCGACGCTGGCAGTGGTCGGGAGATATATTCTTACGTCGCGTATCTTCCATCATCTGGAAAATATCCAGCCCGGAGCCGGTGGCGAGATTCAGCTTACTGACGGAATTGCGGATCTGATGAAAGAAGAGCAACTGCTGGCATATCGTTTCAATGGTGTCCGTTACGATTGCGGATCCAAGCTCGGTTATTTACAGGCACAAGTCGCATTCGCCCTCAAGCACGAAGAGTTGCGCTCCGGATTTGCCGAATACCTGAAGACGGTCGTTTGATGCTGAACAACCAGGATGCCCGCATCCTGCTTGGCGAGGCTGAGCTTATTCGTTCTGAGGAACAGGTACAGGCAGCGGTGCGGCATGTAGCTCACACAATCAATACGACACTTGCCGACCAGCATCCACTGGTATTATCGGTGATGGGCGGAGCGGTCGTGTTTACGGGTCAATTACTGCCGATGCTCGATTTTCCGCTCGACTTTGATTATTTGCATGTTTCCCGTTACGGGAATGCAGAACTTGGCGGAGAATTGCATTGGAAGGTTGCACCGCGCGAGAATGTTCGCGGCAAAGTTGTGCTGGTACTGGACGATATTCTGGATGAAGGGAAAACCATGCATGCCATCAGGCAGCGAGTGATGGAGCTGGGGGCATCGAAATTCTATTGTGCCGTATTTGCCGACAAGGAAAACGGCAAAACCAAGCCCATTCGTGCTGATTTCGTTGGCATGGAGTTGCCGAACCGTTTCGTATTTGGCTTCGGCATGGATGTGCATGGCGCATGGCGCAATCTGCCCGCAATATATGCATTAAAGGAAAATTAATATGCTGGCAATCATCGGTGGTACCGGTTTAACCCAACTGACCAATCTCAAGATAACCCATCGGCAAGTGATGCGCACGCCCTATGGCGAGCCTTCCGGTCCAATGACCTTCGGTACGCTGAATCAACACGAGGTCATATTTCTTGCACGCCACGGATATGGACACACCATTCCGCCGCACGAAGTAAACTACCGGGCCAACATGTGGGCACTGCGGGACCAGAACGTAAAACGTATCATCGCAGTAACTTCGGTTGGCGGCATTCGCGCCGATCTGACGCCAGGAGCGCTGGTCATGCCGGATCAGATTATCGATTACACATTTGGGCGCCCATTTACCTATTTTGACGGAAAAGACAAAACGGTCACGCACATTGACTTTACCAGGCCGTACGACGAAAAGTTGCGCCAGCAGATATTGGCGGCAGCGAAGAAGGCTGGCGAGAAATGTGTGGACGGTGGCGTACATGCCGTCACCCAGGGGCCAAGACTGGAAACGGCAGCCGAGATCAACCGCCTAGAGCGCGACGGTGCCGATATGGTTGGCATGACAGGCATGCCGGAAGCAGCCTTGGCGAAAGAGCTTGGTCTGGCCTATGCCACCATTGCCGTAGTCGTGAATCATGCAGCCGGACGCGGGAATAGTATTGAAAGCGTTCCGCTGGAAACGATCGGCGCTGTGATTGGTCCGGCGATGGAACGGGTGAAGGCTATTCTTGAATTTGTCGTTTCCGGCGATGGCGAATAACCTGATCATCGTACAACGATACGTTTGCCTCCTCGCCCGCATGCGGGAGAGGATTGAGGAGAGGGGACGGACATGGCCCGTATCTTTTTCATGTAGGGCTACTTGCCATGTCCGTTAGAGAAGTCCTGCGCATGGGGGATGCGCGCCTGCTGCAAAGGGCAGATGAGGTGCGAGAGTTCGACATGCCTGAGTTGCACGCTTTACTTGCCGATATGCGCGATACCATGCATGCGCTGAATGGCGTTGGACTGGCCGCCCCGCAGATCGGCGTAAGCTTGCGTGTCGTTATCTTCGAGGTGGCAGGTAATCCGCGTTACCCCAATGCAGAGACAGTTCCGCAGACCGTGCTTATCAATCCGGTTCTGACGCCGCTATCGAACGCAATGGAAGAGGACTGGGAAGGCTGTCTCAGCGTACCCGGCATGCGCGGCCTGGTACCGCGCTACACACATTTGCGCTATCAGGGATACGACGAATCCGGGGCGATCATCGATCGTACGGTAAGCGCTTTCCATGCCCGTGTGGTTCAGCATGAGTGTGACCACCTCGATGGCATTCTTTATCCCATGCGAATCCGGGATATGAGGAGTTTCGGCTTCAACGATACGTTGTTTCCCGGCGTGGAAGTGCAGGACGAATAGTCCGGTAGAAATGCCAAGTTGAAATGAATCAAGTCGGTGCTGCGGGAATGATGTCGTGATAAAGTGCGGTATCTCAATGCAATATTGGGGGGTAAGTGGAACGAACTTTGTTGCTGGTTGACGATGAGGAAAATGTTGTTGCCGCGCTGGAGCGTTTGCTTCGAAATGACGGCTACAATATCCTGCGCGCAAACAGCGGTGAACAAGGCCTGGAAATACTTGCGCAACACCAGGTTGGCGTCGTCATCTCGGATCAACGCATGCCCGGGATGTCCGGGGTGGAGTTTCTGACCCAGGTAAAAGAGCTATACCCGGATACGATACGCATCGTACGGAGCGGCACGGGTGATTTTGATACGGTGACTGCTGCTGTTAATCAGGGTGCCATTTACAAATTCTTTGGCAAGCCGTGGGATAACGAAGTACTGCGTAGCGAAGTGATGGAAGCATTCCTGCATCAGGAAATGGTGCGCGAGAAAGGGCAGCTTCTAGAGCAAATACAGTCGTCCAACGAACTTCTGGCGCAAATCAATCAGGATCTGGCGGCAGCGATGGAACTCAAGGACAGGCAGATAGACCGCGTTGTTCATTACGATGAACTGACCAATCTGCCAAATCGCTTGCTGTTTCTTGACCGGCTTGATCATGAGATCACCAGGGCGCATCGCGATCGCA
Source organism: Sideroxydans sp. (assembly GCA_050303535.1). GTDB lineage: Bacteria > Pseudomonadota > Gammaproteobacteria > Burkholderiales > Gallionellaceae > Sideroxyarcus. Next base: position 21,628 of record JBNLBY010000006.1, read on the forward strand.
TCATGATGGCAGTATTGTCGATTGATCTGGACCGCTTCAAACAAATCAACGACTCATTCGGCCATCCGGTTGGGGACCAGTTGCTGCAGGTTGTGGCAAAAAGACTGGTCAGCCTGGTTCGTGCATGCGATACCGTGGCGCGCATTGCCGACGACGAATTCTGCATTGTATTGACGGAGGTAAAAACGACGCACGCTGCAGGTGAAGTTGCGCAGAAACTGCTGGACTCGTTCGCGCACAAACCAATCTCCATTGCTGATAACGAATTTTTTATTACTTTCAGCATCGGAATCAGTATTTATCCGGCCGACGGACAGGACACGGCAACGTTGTTGAAAAATGCAGATGCTGCCATGCATCATGCAAAGGATGAAGGCCGCAATAATTTCCAGTATTACACCGGGAAGATGAACGCCACTGTATTGCAGCGATTGAAGCTGGAAACAGAATTGCGCCGTGCACTGGAGCGTGAAGAATTCCTGCTGTATTACCAGCCAAAAGTGGACATGGACAGCCGAAAAATCGTCGGTGTCGAAGCTTTGCTGCGCTGGAAAAATCCAGAACGCGGACTGGTCGCTCCCGGGGAATTTATTCCATTATTGGAAGATACCGGCCTTATTCTGCCGGTTGGAGAATGGGTGTTACGGGCAGCCTGCAAACAGGCGCGCGCATGGCTGGCTGCCGGCGTTAAGAATGTGCACATTGCGGTTAATTTATCTGCACTGCAATTCAAGCAACCGGATTTTGCCGGGCTGGTGCTGAGTATCCTGGAGGAAAACGGGCTGGATCCGGCACTGGGGGCTATAGAACTTGAACTGACGGAAAGCCTGCTGATGGACGATGCGGAAGCTGCGGTCGAAACACTCACCAGGCTCCATGCATCTGGAATTCAGTTCTCTATCGACGATTTTGGCACCGGCTATTCAAGTCTGACTTATTTGAAACGCTTTCCGATCAGCAGTCTCAAGATCGATCGTTCATTTGTGAACGATCTTTCCCGTAACAAGGAAGACGAGGCAATTGTGGCGGCAATCATTGCACTGGGTCACAGTCTTGGATTGAAAGTTATTGCAGAAGGTGTGGAAACGGAGATGCAACATGCCCAATTGCACAAGAATGGCTGCGATGAAATGCAGGGATTCCTGTTCAGCCGTCCGTTGCCAGCTACAGAGATAACCTCCTTGCTGCAAAAAGGAGAATAACCGCAAATATCCCTCGGGAGGCATGATGGAGCGCACACTACTTCTGGTTGACGACGAAGAAAATATTCTTTCCTCACTTATTCGGTTGTTGCGAGGTGACGGCTACCGCATCCTGACCGCCAATAGCGGCAAAGCCGGTCTGGCGATGCTGGAGCAAAACAAAATTGGCGTAATCGTTTCTGATCAGCGTATGCCTGAAATGAGTGGAGTGGAATTTCTGAGCAAGGTAAAGGAGAGGTATCCGGATACCATACGCATCGTTCTGAGTGGATACACGGATCTTAATTCGGTGACCGATGCTATTAATCGTGGTGCAGTTTACAAATTTCTCACAAAGCCCTGGGAAGATGAATTGCTGCGATCCAGCGTGGAAGAAGCTTTTCAGCGTTATGAAATGAAAATGGAGAATGCCCACTTTGAGCAGGTGCTCGAAGATACAAATGAAAAACTGCAGCAATTGAATTCTGAGCTTGAACAGCGTGTGGAAGAAACGACCAGCAAGGTGATGCGAAACCTGAAGATTCTTCAGATTTCACAGGAAGTGCTGGAATATTTGCCAGTGGCAGTGATCGGTATTGGCGATGACAAAATGGTCACGATTGCCAACCGCAGTGCTCATCGTCTGCTTGCTGCAGATGAAGCCTGCTCTTTGCTGGGAGAGACGGCTAACGATGTTATTCCAGCAGAAATGCTGGACTTTATAAACGGTTCGTCAAGCAACGAATCCGTACGGCAGGGCACATATCGTCTTGCCGATGGACGGCAAGCGAATTGCTGGTGCGGCCCCATGGGGATTTCATCGTCGAAAGGGGTAGTACTCGTTATTGCACCCAATCAGGAATGACCGTACAAGTAATGCCATCCTTGCGACAGGGACGAGCCCGGGTTCGGTGGGGCAAGGTACGGCTTTCGCTGGGCCTTCTTTTTTTGTCATTCCAGTCTTGATTTATACGAACTTCGAACAGATATTGTAATAGTGGTTCAACAAGGTAACGCTGAAAAACAGATTGCGGATATTGAAAGGTGAAAACAATGCAAACAGCGGCCGAAGAAAAATTTGAGGCTTTTATCTGGGATGACAAATACAACACCGGTATCGATGTGGTGGATGAACAGCACCGGAAGCTGGTAGGGCTGGTCAATAACCTGGGTGCCATCAGCGCGCATCTTACAAGTACCGAAGCGTTAGGGGATATTCTGACCGAACTGGCCAATTACACGGTGTACCACTTCAACACCGAAGAAGACCTTATGAAGAAGTACGAAGTGGACGCCAATCATAAGGACATTCACTTTAAAGCACATCAGCATTTCACCAACCAGATAACCGTTGCCGCGAAGATACTGATGGGCACGACCGATGTAACCGGTCAACTCGTGGCACCGTTGCTGAAATACCTCACCAACTGGCTGGTTCAGCATATCCTGGGACTGGATGCCCGCATGGGAAAGGAAATCGTGGCTTTGCAGGCGAATGCAAGCCATGAAGAGGCTGTTCGCAAAGCGAATGATTTCATGAGCCAGTCGGCAAATGTGCTGATGGGCGCATTGAACGAGATGTATGGAAAGCTCGGCGACAAGACACTGGAAGTCATCCAGAAAAACCAGGAGCTGGAAGCGGATCAGGAAGCCCTGCGCGTGCTGAACGAACAATTGGAAGAACGGGTCAGGCAGCGTACCTCAGACCTAGAACAGGCCAATCGGCATTTGCAAGCCAACAATGTCGAACTGAAACAACTGAATGAAAAACTCGAATCCGCCCATACCCAGTTGCTGCAATCGGAAAAAATGGCCTCCATCGGTCAACTGGCAGCCGGCGTCGCCCATGAGATCAACAATCCTGTTGGCTTCGTGAACTCCAACCTGGGCACGTTGAGTAAATACATAACCGGCATATTCTCCGTCATATCCGCCTATGAAGCTGCGGAAGCCAGGCTTGGTGAAGGTACCCTGCCCGAAATTGCACAGGCAAAGCAAAAAGTGGATTTTTCCTACCTTGCAAAAGACATTCCGGGTTTGCTGAAAGAATCGCAGGATGGACTGGCGCGGGTCACTCGCATTGTTCAGGATCTAAAGGACTTTTCGCATGTGGACGAGAGCAACTGGCAGTATGCCAATCTGGAGCAGGGAATGGACAGCACGCTCAATGTCGTTGCGAACGAGATCAAGTACAAAGCCGAGGTGGTCAAGGAGTATGCCGGATTGCCGGAAGTGAAATGTATGCCGTCCCAGCTTAACCAGGTATTCATGAACATGCTTTTGAATGCCTCCCAGGCGATTGATAAAAATGGAACCATTACTGTTCGTACCGGAAGCGAAGGAGATGAAGTCTGGGTAGAAGTGGAAGACACCGGAGCAGGTATTCCGCCCGAACACCTTAATCGTATCTTTGACCCGTTTTTTACCACCAAGCCGGTTGGCAAGGGAACCGGCCTTGGATTGTCGCTGTCGTACGGCATAGTTCAAAAACACCACGGGCGTATCGAAGTCAAAAGCGAAGTGGGCAAGGGGACAATATTCCGGGTATGGCTGCCGGTGCAGCAACAGGTAAAAACAGTTTGAATGAAACGCTATTTTGTCGTGTCAGGGCTTGAATAATAACAATTGGCTGTTCACAACAATAAGCTGCAAATTTCCCGATGCAAGCGAAAAACCCTGGAAAATCCACGGGTAATGTGCGTCCGTCAAAGAGGGCGAACGTTATATGACAATTATGTCCATGTCATAAATATGGTTGTTGGCAATAAAAGCAGGCAAGACGTCACCTGTAATGTTGGTGTACAGTTAGCCAGTGGCCAATAACAAGAAGAGGTCGTTATGAGCAAACCCGTCATCAATATCGCCGATATTGAATTAAAACCACGTCCCACAGGCTTTGCGCCAACAGGTGCAGCAGCCGAACGTTACGAAGCACGCATGGGGAGTGTGGGCAATGTGCTTGGTGCGAGAAAGCTTGGATACAACATCACCGCCGTCCCCCCTGGGAAAAGGGCATTTCCACCGCATAATCATCAGATCAACGAAGAAATGTTCTTCGTGCTGGAAGGCAGCGGCGAGGTACGCATCGGAGAGACGACTTATCCAATCCGTGAGGGAGACATCGTTGCATGCCTTGCCGGGGGTAAAGAACTGGCGCATGTCGTGACCAACACGGGTGACGTCGAACTGAAATACCTGGCGATCAGCACAAAAATCTCACCTGAGATCTGCGAATACCCGGCCACCGGAAAATATACTATCTTATCGGAGCCGGAAGCGAACAAAGACGGAAAGCAGGGTATTTCCCGAGCAATTGACCCCGAAGGTAAAGATGTCGACTACTGGGAAGGGCAATAGCGAGTCGCTGCTGACATGATGCTGTCAGCAGCACTTTTGCATACTGGGCGCATAACCACAGCCGGACTGCTGCCGTATGGATCCTACTGACCAATTTATCGAAATCGCGCCGGACTCTCCGACACAGAAGGCGGTTGTGCCGCAGGAAAGGAACGGCAAGCCTACCATCGCTACCATCGAGTACGAACTCCTGCATGACAAGCCCTACCACTTCACCTTGCAGGAACTGAAGTTTGCCACCCATGTGCAGCACAAACAGATACCTGCTGCCGAACTCAAGACACACTGCAAACAACTCTGGGATGAATATTTTGCCAGGCCTTATGCCTGCATGCGTGCCTCGCCGCTGACCAAACAGTACGGCTGGGGCGCGCATTACGACGAAAAGGGCAGGATCGCCATTTATCCCGTTGAAGGCAAGGAATACCAGCGCTTTGTCAAAGACGCCAGCATCAGGAAATACTTGGCGATGCGCAGCAGCAAGAAAGTATGAAGACATACATCGCACTTTTTCGCGGCATCAACGTCGGCGGCAACAACAAGCTGCCGATGAAGGAACTGGTGACCGTGCTGGAAGGATTGGGGCTGCAAAACATCCGCACCTACATCCAGAGCGGCAACGTCGTGTTCGAAGGCAAGGGAAAAGCAACTGAACTTGCCGCGAAGATGGGAACCGCCATCAGGAAGAGCCACGGCTTCGAACCCAGGGTACTGCTGCTCGATGCGGCCAAACTGGAAAACGCGATAAAAGCCAACCCGTTCCCGGAAGGCGAGGCTGAAGGCAATACCCTGCATTTCAATTTTCTCGAGTGTAGTCCCCCCAATCCTAACCTGGCTGGCCTGGAAAAGATCAAGGCCGCCACTGAAAGATTCCAGTTGAAGGACGATGTGTGCTACCTGCATGCGCCTGATGGCATAGGCCGCTCCAAACTTGCGGCCAGCCTGGAGCGCCTGCTTGATGTGTCCATGACCGGCCGCAACTGGAATACCATCAAAAAGCTGCGGGAGATGGTCGCCGGATAGACTGCTGCCATTACGCTGTCAGCAGCGGGCGGCATAATCGCGCATCATCATCCGGAACAGAAAGACTGAGCACATGAGCAAGCCTGTCACCAACATCGCCGACCTGCCCAACTTCGGTCCCAAATCGCAACAGATGCTGGAACAGGCCGGCATCAAAACCATTGAGCAACTGCGCAAATTGGGTGCGATCCGGGCTTATCTTAAGGTAAAACAGAACGGCGGTAATGCCAGCCTCAACCTGCTGTGGGCGATGGAAGGCGCGCTCACAGGACAACATTGGCAGGAAGTGGCGAAGCATGAGCGGCTTCGCTTGCTGCTGGAACTGGAAGATGTCGAGAAAGCGCTCAGGAAATAGTCATTCCTGACATCACGCTGTCAGCAGCAGGTGGGTAGCATTCTCCTTGCCGGATGTTCCGGCGCGACAACAAGGAGAAAAACATGTCCGACACGATAGAACTGGTACGTTTCCGCCTGAAAAAAGACAAGACCGCCGCCGACTGGCTCAAGGCCAACGAAAAGATCAACGACTGGATCAAGCTCCAACCCGGTTTCCGTTTCCGCAGCCTGTCCGAAACCGATGATGGTGAATGGCTGGACGTGGTGTACTGGGAAAGCCTGGAGGCCGCGAAAGCATCCGGCGCGAAGTTCGGCGAGGAAATGGGACAGAATTGCGAACCTTTGATCGACATGACAAGCGTCATTATCAGTCATAGCAAAACGCACGTGATGCAGCGGAACTGAGCGATGATCAAGATCAGCATCCTCTATCCCAACCCGGGCAGGTTCGACATGGACTATTACCTGCATACCCACATGCCACGCTCCATCGAGTTGCTAAGCAAGGGCAATGGCTACCGCGGCGTGTCAGTGGAGCGGGTGCTGGGTGGTGCTTCGCCCGGTTCGCCGCCTGCCCATGTTGCCATGTGCCATTACCTGTTCGATACTGCCGATGATTTCATGGCGGCTTTCATGCCGCACGCCGCAGAGTTGCAGGGAGACATGCCGAACTACACCGACATCGAACCGGTGATACAGGTGAATGAGGTTGTCATTGACAAATCATAGAGGAACAGGAGAAGCACCATGGGCCAGCGTTATACCGAACTTTCAGACAGCCACATCGAATTTATCGCCCGGCAGAAAATCTTTTTTGTCGGCACTGCAACGGCAGACAGCCGTGTGAATGTCTCGCCCAAGGGCATGGATTCGTTTCGTGTGCTGGGGAAAAACCGCGTAGCCTGGCTCAATATTACTGGCAGCGGTAACGAAACCGCGGCGCATGTGCAGTTAGCACCGCGCATGACCCTCATGTTCTGTGCTTTCGAAGGTGATCCGCTGATCCTGCGGCTGTACGGTACGGCGAAAGCGGTCCATTGCGGCGATTCGGAATGGGATGGTTTGTATTCGCAGTTTGCGCCCCTACCCGGTGCAAGGCAGATCTTCGATATGACGGTGGATCTGGTGCAATCCTCCTGCGGATTTGCTGTGCCGCTGTACGACTTTGTTGGCGAACGCGAGATGTTGCTGGACTGGGTGAAAAAGAAAGGCGAGGCGGGTGTCCGCCGCTATTGGGAAGAAAATAACCGGTTCAGCCTGGATGGCATTCCCACTCACATCATCGAAAAGGGAAGCTGATCCATATGGCTACTTCGGATAGCACCATCGCTTTCCTGCTTGACCAGCTTTCCGGGCTGGGCGAGGCATCGGCAAAGAAAATGTTCGGCGAATACTGTCTCTACCTTTCCGGCAAACCCGTCGGCCTGGTGTGTGACGACCAGCTTTACCTTAAACCGACCAAGGCAGGGCAGGCCATACTCGACAGCGGGGTGGAAGGTTCGCCCTATCCGGGCGCGAAACTGCACCTGCTGATCACGCCGGATCAGTGGGAAGATAGCGAATGGTTGTGTGGTCTCGTGCGTGCCACGGCACGCGAGTTGCCGATGCCGAAACCCAGGAAACGCAAAGCCAGGTCATGAACGACATCGCGCGCCAGCGTCTTATCAACCAGCAGATCATTCACAGCCGCTGCACGACAGCGGAAGAAGTGATGCGTACGCTGGGCGCGATACAGGCGCAGGAGTATGCCTATGCGCTATGGGCCATCGGTGCACGCCTGCCGGGCAGTACGCAGAGTGACATCGAACGTGCCATCGCGGAGCAGCGCATCGTGCGTACCTGGGCGATGCGCGGCACCATCCATTTCCTTGCGGCGGAAGATGTGCACTGGATGCTGCAACTGCTTGCACCGCGTGTCTTGAGCGGCTCGGCAAGCCGCGATCGTCAGCTTGGCCTCGATACGGCCACCTATACAAAAAGCCGCAAACTGCTGGAAAAAGCGTTGAGTGGCGGCAAACAATTGCCGCGCGACGAAGTGTATGCCGTGCTGGAGCGCGGCAGGATATCTACCGAAGGGCAGCGCGGCTATCACATCCTGTGGCACCTCGGATTGCAGGGAGTCATCTGCTTCGGGCAGCACGCAGGCAAACAGCCGACCTTTACCTTGCTGGAAGAACGGGTGACCAAGCCACGCAAGCTGGAGCGGGAAGCGGCACTGGCCGAACTGGCCCTGCGCTATTTCGGCAGCCGCGGCCCGGCCACGGCGCAGGACTTCGCGTCATGGAGCAAACTGTCGCTGACCGAGGCGCGTACCGCAGTGTCATCCATCGCCGGGCAATTGCAGCAGATCACCCATCAGGGTGAAAGCCACTGGATGCCCTCATCATCGCCGGATGTTGCCGACATGCCTCCTGCCTTGCTGTTGCCTGCGTTCGACGAATACCTGCTCGGCTACAAGGATCGCAGCGCAGTGCTTGCAGCGGAACACGCGAACAAGGTCGTGCCCGGCGGCAACGGCATGTTCCTGCCCATGATGGTGTTGCGAGGGCAGGTCGTCGGCACCTGGAAGCGTGCGCTCAAAAAGAAAACCGTGAGCATCGAATACGTGCCTTTCGGCAAACTGAAGAAGACCGATCTCGCTGCTTTTGATCAAGCAGCGCAACGTTACGGCGAATTCCTCGGTCTGATGGTTGAACCTGGAAACGGCAGTTGACCGCTCCTACTGGTACGCAAACAAATGAATGCGAAAAATATCTTCTGTTGTTTCCACGCTCATCCATTGGGTGAGTCGCTACAAAGTGTATTGCACGTCCCTCGCAACGTATGGCGGCGTTGCTTCTCCTCGGAATGGAACAACCATTCCTCGTCGTCGCGCCTTGCCCAACGCCGCGATGAACGCACTCTACACTCCGTTCAACTGTCGTTTCCAGGTTGAATAGCACCATGCGCAAATCCGAACGCCTCTTCCAACTGGTGACCCTGCTGCAAGGCCGCCGCACTGCGATGACCGGGCAGGCATTGGCGGAAGAACTCGGCGTGGGCGTGCGCACGGTGTATCGCGATATCCAGGCGCTCGTCCTTTCCGGCGTGCCCATCGATGGCGAGGCGGGTGTGGGTTACCGCTTGCGTGCAGGGTTCGATTTGCCGCCGCTGATGTTCGAAATGGACGAAGTGACCGCCTTGCTGGCCGGCAATCGCATGGTGCAGGCATGGACCGATCCGGCACTGGCTGCGGCAGCCAAGCGTGCAGAGACCAAGATACTGGCCGTACTTACGCCTGCGATGTTGAATGAAATCTCGCGCCTGCCTTACCGCATTCCGTACTACGATTATCCGGAACGTGAAACGCACGGCCTGTTGCGCAAGGCCTGCGAATTGCGGCTCAAGGTCAAGGTTGCCTATTGCGACATGAAGGAGCAGGAAACTGAACGCACCCTGTGGCCGCTCGGCATGGTGGGGTGGGGCGACCACTGGACGCTGCTGGCCTGGTGCGAACTGCGCGACGAATACCGCAACTTCCGCTTCGACCGTATCCTGCACATCGAATGCCTGCCGGAACACTATCCAAAGCATCCCGAGCGCAACCTGGAGCACTACGTCACACATGTGATCGGAGTGGAAGACGAACAGAAACCTGCCTGAAGAAAATCGAATGGAAGGATCGCCACGTATGAAACGCGAACGCTACCCGATGCCGGACTTCATCCGCGACGCACTGGCTGGAAAAAACCTGACGCAAGCCTATGATGCCCGCCCGCCATACCAGCGTAATGACTACATCGGCTGGATCACGCGCGCCAAACTTCCGGAAACGCGGGAAAAGCGGTTGAACCAGATGCTGCAGGAACTGGCGAAGGGGGACGTGTATATGAAAATGGCTTACCGGGCGAAGAGTAAGATTAAGTGATCATTCGATATGCATTTATGAAATATTTGAAACCAGCCATATCGTCATTCCCGCGAAGGCGGGAATCCAGTTAATTAAACAAGTCCCGCATTGCGGGACAAAACCTGACTGCATATTGAATAACTACGCTGGATGGCCGTACCTCGAAACTTCGCTTCGCTCGTTTTCCCGCCTTCGCGGGAATGACGACCTAATTCAACACTGCCTAAACATTCGGACGCACCATCCCGGCAGGATTGACCCAGCGCTCGAAATCCTTCGCAGAGACATAACCCAGCGCCAGCGCCGCCTCTTTCAGCGTACTGCCATCGTGGTGCGCACGTTTCGCGATCTCGGCCGCACGGTCGTAGCCGATATGCGGCGTCAGCGCGGTCACCAGCATCAGCGAGCGCTCCATCAGCTCCGCGATACGTGCCTGGTTCGCCTCGATGCCGCGCACGCAATATTCCTCGAAACTCGCCATACCGTCGGCCAGCAGCCGTACGCTCTGCATGAAATTGTGCGCGATCAGCGGGCGGTACACATTCAGTTCGAAATTGCCGAAAGCGCCGCCGATGTTGATCGCCACATCGTTGCCTAACACCTGGGCGCACAGCATGGTCAGCGCCTCGCACTGCGTCGGGTTCACCTTGCCTGGCATGATCGAACTGCCTGGCTCATTCTCCGGAATGCTGATCTCACCCAGTCCCGAGCGCGGACCTGAGGCCAGCCAGCGCACGTCGTTGGCGATCTTCATCAGCACCGTGGCGAGTGTCTTGAGCGCGCCATGCGTCGCAACCAGCGCATCGTTTGCGGCCAGAGCGGCGAACTTGTTGCCGGCACTCCGGAACGGCTGGCCGCTGCTATGCGCCAGTTCGGCGGCAACGCTTTCACCGAATTGCGCATGCGTGTTCAAACCGGTGCCGACCGCGGTACCGCCGATGGCCAACTGATGCAGCGCAGGGAGCGTAGAGTCAATGGCCGCTTCCGCATGCTGCAATTGCGCCACATAGCCGGAAAACTCCTGCCCCAGCGTCAGCGGCGTGGCATCCTGCAAATGCGTGCGGCCGATCTTGACGATATCGGCGAAGGATTCTGATTTCCGGTACAGGGACTCGCGCAGAACGCGCAACGACGGTAACAAATGCCGGACAATCGCATTGACTGCCGCAACGTGCATGGCTGTTGGAAAGACATCGTTTGACGACTGGCCGAGATTGACATCGTCATTCGGATGCACGAGATGTTTGTCACCACGCTTTCCGCCGAGCAACTCCGATGCGCGATTGGCCAGCACTTCATTCATATTCATATTGCTCTGCGTACCCGAGCCGGTCTGCCATACCGACAACGCGAATTCCTGCGCATGCTTGCCTGCCAATACCTCGTCTGCCGCCTGCGCGATGGCGGTTGCCTTGTCTTCTTTCATCAATCCCAGGGCAAGGTTGACCAATGCCGCCGCACGTTTGATCTGCGCCAGCGCGACGATGATCTCGTCCGGCATCTTCTCCGTGGAAATGTGGAAATGCTGCAGCGAGCGCTGTGTTTGCGCGCCCCATAGTCGTTCGGCGGGTACATCAATAGGGCCGAAGGAGTCACGTTCCTGTCTGGTGGTCATGATCATCTCCTGAAGCTTATACGGACGGTATCAAGCATATGCCAATTGTGTCAGGCTTGTCGAACCGTGTGGGTGGGGCGGACAGGTGACAAAAAAGCATAGTTCATTTGGCATATTGACCAAGCTATGGATAGTGGATAGGGTGCGGTCTGTATGGTGCTGGGTGAGGCATATTTAAGCTTGTTTTTTTGTGCCTACTTTAGTGCTTTTAGTGGGTCTGTTTAATGGAGCGGCTTGCTGATATTTGGAGATCAGTGGCTTGGTGGTTGTGACTTGGCGGGCGGTCGATCAATTCAAAAATATTAATAAAGGAATCACATGTTTCGTGGGATTATATTCAGGCGGCAAGACTTGGTTTCAGAAAAGGCAGGTTGGGCAAATAACTTGATTTGGTTTGGCTCGCTTGCGCTGACTGCTGCTGGAGTTCTACTCATGGGGTTTGCCATATATTCAGCGGTACATCCAATATCACAGCAAGTAGCATCATCAGAAATCGTATCTGCACCTTCGAATGTCTCAATCACGAGAGTCGGAAAGGCTAATGCTTCCCAGCCTCAGATAGCAAATGTTCCACTTAGCGCTGCAGACATGGAGATTTATGACGAAGTACTAAAACTAATCCATCAAGGGGGGCAGCCCAAAAGGGGATATGACATGCTCGCTGATTTGGCAAAAAGAAATCCAAAGAGCGGTTATCCCTATGCAGGACTTGCTGACCTTAAATTCAGTCTTGAAAGAAACTATAAAGATGCATACACTCTAGCGCAGCGAGCGATTAAGCTGGATCCGAATATTCCAGATGCGTATGTAGTGATAACAAAAGTATCAATAGAGCACGGCCGTCCTCTGGAGGCAAAGAACGCGGCGCAAAAAGCTATCGCGTTGGCACCTGACAAACCTGAAGCCATGTTTGCCATGGCACGCGCTTCTGAAAAGTGGGCTGAAGCAGGAATAAGGGAGGGGTGGACTGCGGCTAGCCAAGCCCAATACGGCGTCCCCGATCAGTTGTACGCAGAAGCTGAACGCTGGTATCGCAAAGCTATCGACACTTATAAAGACAACTCCCGGAAATCCAATATCTATTATTGGCTAGGAAACATGTTAAGCAACAAATATCCGGCCGATATTGCGGGGGCGACTGAGGCGTTTACCAAGTCTGCTGAACTTTCTTTTGATAACTTGCCGTGGAATTTAAATTATGCTGCTGAATTTCTCATTGAAAACACGAATCGATACGATCAAGCTATCGGTTATTTAGAGCAGGCGCTTAAGCTGCAGGATTTCGATGAGGCTCGTGTCAATCTGGGGTTGGCTGAATATTACAAATGGGGTGACTGGAAGCGGAATCCCGGGAAGTACAAGAACTCACGGACGAAACCTCTCAGCCCGGAGGAGATCACTGCACAGACCGGCGTTACGCCAGATTACGCTTTTGTAATGAATTCGGATGTGGTGTCGTCCGATGCAGCGATAGCGCTGTTAAAGAACGGATATATTAAGAATGTCGATATTTTGCCGGAGGGAATAAACAATACTGCATTAGTCCATGTTGCAAGTGCGCAGTCCAATCATGTTGAATTGGCAAAACTTTTGATTTCCAAACGGGCCAACGTCAATTTCGTCGATAAAACGAGTCAATTCACCCCTCTCTTTTGGGCTACCCGTCGGAACAATCTCAAAATAGTGAAGCTTTTGGTTGAGAATGGCGCGAGATTGAATGTTGTTGATTCAAGAGGAACCCCGCTGATCGACTATGCACTTTCGAAGCGTCAGATATCAGCCAAACCGGCTCCCATTTTGCTGAACTATTTGCTGCAACATGGGGCGGATCCAACTTTCCCGGACAGGCATGGTTTTACGCCTCTTGTCCTTGCTGTGAACTGGAATGACGTGGAGGCGGTACGACTATTGGTTAACAAGTATCATGCGGAGGTAAATACCTACATCCCCGGAAAACGATCCTCTCTTCTTGAAAGTGCGAACACTCCAGAGATCACAGAGATTCTGCTTAAAGCCGGTGCGAATCCGTGGGTTAAAGGGATGGATGACGTCGATCTAGTGGCAAAGGCAATGTCGCCGTTGAATGGGCGTAATCCGGATTGGCCTGAGATAAAAAAAAGTGTGGCTCTGATTCTTGAAGCCAGGAAACATCACCCTAAACCCAAAGATTTTGGGCAGGAATATCAAGGTGAATTTGGATGGCCACAATGACTAGATCGCTATTCCTGCTGGTATTGCTGGTTTTTACGTCATGCTCCGTTGCTGCCGATCCTGGAGATCCGTTCTGTAATGGGCGAAGATTGCTCATCGGAAGGGATGGTTCGATCCCCAAAATCGACAAATCAAATCCCCTGTTTTCAAGTCCCACCTTTGAAAAAAGCTGTTATGCATTGGCAAAGAAATTGATCCGTAGCTCTATTGGTTCTGATGGAAATTTTGATGAGGTTGCTGGAATCCTTGAAACCATCCATCAAGTTAATCCGGAAACAGCTTATTCCCATATGGGGACAGCCGAATTGCGGATGAAGATGATCAAACTGAATTTGATAAATTGTTCCAGTTGTGAACTGGACAGGATTTATCAGGATGCAGAAATCGCAACACGGATCAAGCCGGTACTTTCGGAATCTTTTGTAACGCTGGGGCGTGTAGAGTTGTTTATGAACTGCCTTCTTTGCGCTGAGTCGGCAGTTTCCAAGGCCAAGGAACTTGGAAATGCAAGCCCGGAACTTGCCATGCTTGAGTCATCCATAGATGAGATTCGTAACGATTATCCAAGTGCTCGAGCCAAACTGATCCATGCTTTATCGTTTCCTTCTGCAGATTTGACCAAAGAGATCCAGATCGATATTCACATCAAACTTTCAACGTTATATGCATTGGAACAAAAAATTGTTGATGCAAAAAAGGAACTTGATGCGGCAATTGCAGTTGATCCGGAAAGCCCTATTCCATACTTGGCGAAAGCTGAGTTTCTGTTATTCCGGGTTGGTGATGGCTCTGCTGCGATCCAGGCGGCGATCAATGCGAATCGGGTCAAACCGATTATTGAAGCCAAGAGGGTGCAATCAATATCAGAATATCTCACATGGGCAAAGGAATACCTTGGAGGTAGAAAAAACAAGAGCATCAAACGAATCATGCAAACTTCCTTTCTTTCTCCAGAAGAGGTGTTTGTTGGTAGCGCCAAATATGTTGGACTCTCAAAAATTGCTGAAGCAATGCTGAAAGCCAAGGTTGTCAGTGATACAGAGGTGCAAGATGGCCGGGGAAATACTGCATTAATGGCGGCAAGCGCAGGAAATAATACTGACCTTGTACGTCTCCTTGTTGGTCGGCACGCAAACATAAATGCCCAAAACAGCAATGGAGAAAGGGCGCTCTCATTTTTGATTGCGAATGGGAATCACAAGGGGATCACATTGCTGCTCGATTCCGGAGCCGATGTAAACTACGTCGATGTCCGTGGAAATTCCCCCTTGGCACTGGCTGTTTTCAGGCAAGACAGTTTTACGGTCAATCAACTTCTTGGTCATGGTGCTTCCATGCAGCCGGTAATAGAGATGGCGAAGCGGTTAGGCATAGGTAATGTAGAAAAGCTGGTTTCAGATATGAAGCCAACAAGCATTTAGCGCGGTAGAAGGTTTGAGCGAAACGATACCCATCATCGCCCCATTGGAGTTTCAAGCAAAGAAGCCCGCTTATGCGGGCTTCTTCTTTTCCAGCATCGTGAACTGACCGCTTACACCTTGCTCACCAACTCCTTCAACACAAACGGCAATATCCCGCCGTTCTTGTAGTAGTCCACCTCAATCGGCGTATCTATCCGGAGGAGGAGCGTAACGGACTGCGAGCTGCCATCCTTGCGCGTGATAGTCAGCGTGACATCCTGCTGCGGCTTGAGGTTGTCGTCGATGCCGGTCAGGTCGAAGGTTTCGTCGCCGGTGAGGTTGAGTGATTCCGGCAAGTCGCTGCCCTTGAACTGCAGCGGCAGCACGCCCATGCCCACCAGGTTGCTGCGGTGGATGCGCTCGTACGATTTCGCGATCACCGCTTTCACGCCCAGTAGTTGTGTGCCCTTGGCGGCCCAGTCGCGGCTGGAGCCGGTGCCGTATTCTTCACCCGCAATAATGACTGTTGGCGTCTTGTCGGCGATGTATTTCATGGCGGCGTCGTAGATGGACATCTGTTCGCCCTTGTACAGGGTGTAGCCGCCTTCGATGCGCGAGCCATCTGGGTTCGGTGGCAGCATGAGGTTCTTGACGCGCACGTTGGCGAAGGTGCCGCGCATCATCACTTCGTGGTTGCCGCGGCGTGAGCCGTAGCTGTTGAAATCCTTCGCGGCGACCTTGTGCTCTTGCAGATATTTACCCGCCGGGGTGATGGGCTTGAAACTGCCAGCCGGGCTGATGTGGTCGGTGGTGACGGAGTCGCCCATTATGGCGAGGGCTTTGGCGCCGACTATGTCGCCAGAGAGTTCACCCCCCCCCCCCACCCCTCTCCCAGAGGGAGAGGGGGACGAAGCTCCCTCTCCCCCAGCCCCTCCCCCGCGCGCGTGGGAGGAGAGGAAATTGTCGAAAAACGGCGGCTTGGCGATGTAGGTGGAATTGTCCCACTGGTACTGGTTACCGGTGGGTGCCTCGATGGCGTTCCACAGCGGCAGGTCTTTGGTCAGGTCGGAATACAGTTTGCGATATACAGAAGGATCGACGGCATATTTCATCATCGTCTGCACTTCTGCGCTGTTGGGCCAGATGTCTTTCAGGTACACGGGCTGGCCGTCCTTGCCTGTGCCCAGCGGTTCGGTGTCGAGGTTGATATTCACACGGCCTGCAATCGCGTAGGCGACTACCAGCGGCGGTGAGGCAAGGAAGTTGGCTTTGATGTTGCCGTGGATGCGCGCTTCGAAGTTGCGATTGCCCGACAGCACGGCGGCGACAATCAGGTCGTTCTTGACGATGGTGTCTTCCAGCATGGCATCCAGCGGGCCGGAGTTGCCGATGCAGGTGGTGCAGCCGTAGGCGGCAAGACCGAAGCCGAGTTGCGCCAGCGGTGTCAGCAGGCCCGCGTTGCGCAGGTATTCGGTCACCACACGCGAACCGGGTGCGAGCGAGGTCTTGATATGCGGTTTGACGTACAGGCCTTTCGCCACGGCTTTTTTCGCCAGCAGGCCTGCGGCCAGCAGCACGCCGGGGTTGGAGGTATTGGTGCAGCTCGTAATGGCGGCGATGAGCACATCGCCGTGGCCGATCTCGACCGGGGGCAGCATTTCGTCGGGGGTTTCCCGGCGTACAGCGGCGTTGGGATGTTCGTCCGCCATGGTTGCTTCGGTGCGATACGTTGCATCGTCCTGTTTGCCGCCGCCGGAGATCGGGATGCACACCGTATCGCTACGGTCGGGCAGGGCGGTGGTGTAGCGTTTGCCCAGTTCGTCGTGCGGCTTGTTGAAACCGTTTTCCGCAACCGGCTTGCTGAACAGGATATTGAATGTCTCTTTCATCCTGCACAAGTCGATGCGGTCCTGCGGACGCTTCGGTCCGGCCAGCGAAGGTTCAATGGCGTCCAGATCAATTTCGAAAATACTGCTGTAATCGATGCTGCCCATTTCAGGCACGCCAAACAGTTCCTGTGCCTTGAAATACGATTCGAAGGCGTCGATTTCCTCGTCCGTACGTCCGGTGTTACGCAGGTAATCCACAGTGACATCGTCTACCGGGAAGTAGCCCATGGTAGCGCCGTATTCGGGCGCCATATTTGCAATCGTGGCACGATCCGGGATGGTCAGCGCGGCGGTACCCGCGCCGAAAAATTCGACGAACTTGCCGACGACTTTTTCCTTGCGCAGCAGGCTGGTTACAGTCAGTACGAGGTCGGTTGCGGTCACGCCTTCGCGCAATTTGCCCTTGAGGTGCACGCCGATCACGTCCGGCGTCAGGAAGTAAACCGGCTGTCCGAGCATGCCGGCCTCTGCCTCGATGCCGCCCACGCCCCAGCCGACTACGCCGATGCCGTTGATCATGGTGGTGTGGCTGTCGGTGCCGACCAGTGTGTCCGGGTAGACTACTCCGTCCTTTTGTAGCACGCCGCGCGCGAGGTATTCGAGATTGACCTGGTGCACGATGCCGACGCCGGGCGGCACGACCTTGAAGGTGTCGAATGCCTGCATGCCCCATTTCATGAAGCGGTAGCGCTCCCTGTTGCGCTCGAACTCAAGCTCCATGTTGAGCTTCAGCGCATCGGGGCGGTTGAAGTAATCCACCTGCACCGAGTGATCCACCACGAGGTCGACCGGCACCAGCGGTTCGATGATCTTGGGGTCCTTGCCCTGTTTGGCTGCGGCGTCGCGCATCGCGGCGAGGTCGACCAGCAGCGGTACGCCGGTGAAGTCCTGCAGCACGATGCGTGCGACGATGAAGGGGATTTCTTCGCTGCGTGCGGCGTTCGGCTGCCAGTTCGCGAGCTGGCGCACATGTTCTTCGGTGACTTTCTTGCCGTCGCAGTTGCGCAATACGGACTCGAGCACGATGCGAATGGAGATGGGCAGGCGCGAGATTTTGCCGATGCCGGCCGCCTCCAGCGCGGGGAGGGAATACAGTGTGGATTGCTTGCTACCAGCCAGCGTGAATTTCTGGCTGGTATTGAAGAGGTTATGCGTCATGGCGAGAATCTCCAAAGTACGAAACCGGGAAGTTGAGTAGATTATAACGTCATAGCGCGGGCACGACTGAAACGTTTAAGTGTGATGGGGATTCAAGGCTGTAAAAGCGCGGAAGCGGCTGTTGAAAGCGCGTCTTTATCAAGCCGTTCCAGACGCAGCACCTGCGCATCAGGCAGGCGTGGAAAGTTGTGTGCGGTGGAGCGCAAATAGGCGGGATCGTAATGCTTGATCAACAATTCCTTGACCAGTGTTTTCCATTCGCCCTGTTCTGCCAGTTGTTGCCAATGATCGAGCACCTGACGCCCATGCAGCGGCATTAGCGGGGTGAGGCGCTGGATGAGCAGGGCAGGGTCATCCAGGAAATGCCGGTAGTCTTCCATAAGCAGTTGCACGCGCGCGGCAACCGGGGCTTCAATGGTCAGGCATTCCGAGGCGCGCATCCTTTCCAGCAATTTTTCCGGCATGGTCAGCACGCCGATTTTCTTACTCTCGGCCTCGACGTAGACGGGACGGTCCGCATCGCAGCGGCGCAGTACATTCCATATCCTGCTCTCGAACATTTTCTGGGCAGGCTGGGTTTCGTCCGGAAGGTTGCCGAGCAGTGAGCCGCGATGCTGTGCCAATGCTTCCAGATCAAGCACCTGTGCGCCCTGTTCATGCAGTACGTGCAGCAGGCGGCTCTTGCCGGAACCGGTGGGGCCGCACACCACGCGGAAATCGAGGGTGTCCGGCAGTGTTTTCAGATCGGCGAGCACCAAGTGGCGATAGGATTTGTAGCCGCCTTCCAGCCGGCCGACCGACCAGCCGACCTGGGCCAGGATATGTGCCATTGCGCCGCTGCGCTGGCCGCCGCGCCAGCAATACACCAGCACTTTCCATTTTTTGGGTTTGTCGCGGAACAGGGTATCGAGATGTTGTGCGATATTGCGGGCGATGAGTGCCGCCCCGAGTTTTCTGGCGGCGAACGGCGAGACCTGGGTGTAAAGCGTACCGACTTCTGCGCGTTGCGCGTTGTCGAGCACCGGGGCGCTGATCGCGCCGGGGATATGGTCTTCGACATATTCCGCAGGCGAACGCACGTCGATGATTTCGTCGAAATCGGACAGTTGTGATACGGTGACGACCCTTGGATTTTGCATGGATTGTTTTTTTGTATGAACGACTCGATCAAATTGACTCAGTATTCCCATGGCGGCGGATGCGGCTGCAAGATCGCCCCGGCAGTCCTGTCCGAGATGCTTGCTTCGCTGCCACTGCCGCCATCTTACCCGAACCTGATGGTGGGCACCGAGAGCGGCGACGATGCCGCGGTCTACAAGCTTAACGAATCGCAGGCCATCGTGGTGACCACTGATTTTTTCATGCCCATCGTCGACGATGCGCGCGACTTCGGGCGCATTGCCGCCACCAACGCACTGTCTGATGTGTATGCCATGGGCGCGACGCCCATTCTCGCGCTGGCCGTTGTTGGTATGCCCATTGGCAAGCTGCCACTGGATACGATACGCGACATCCTTGCCGGTGGGGCTGAGGTATGTACTGCGGCCGGCATTCCGTTGGCGGGCGGGCATTCCATCGACGCCCCCGAGCCGATCTATGGTCTGGTCGGCGTGGGCGTGGGGCATCCCGATCACATCAGGCGCAATGACCATGCACAGGATGGTGATGTGCTGATTCTCGGTAAACCGCTGGGCGTGGGCGTGCTGAGTGCGGCGTTGAAGAAAGGCAAGCTGGATGCGGAAGGTTACCTGCAGATGATCGATACCACGACGCAACTCAATCACGTCGGCGCGACACTGGGAGGTATGTCTTGCGTGCATGCGATGACCGATGTCACCGGATTTGCCTTGCCGGGGCATCTGCTCGAAGTGTGCCGCGGTTCGAAGCTGGGGGCGGAACTGGATTTTGACCTGCTTCCTTTTTTACCGGTGGCGTTAAACCTGGCCGAACAGGGATACAGCACGGGTGCGGCAGACCGTAACTGGGACAGCTATGGTGCAGATGTGGAATTGCCGCAGGACTTTCCGGAGTGGAAACGCAAGTTGCTGTGCGACCCGCAAACCAGTGGCGGTCTGCTGGTGGCGTGCGCAGCGGGCGAGGCAGATAAAGTATTGACTACTTTTCACGCTCAGGGTTTTAGCGCTGCCTGCGTGATCGGGAAGATGAGCTCAGATGTAACGCAGGGGCGCATTCGTATCATCTACCGCTGATACGACAGGCGCTTTGTTCAGCATGGCGACGATATCCAGATGGTTGGCCTTGAGGGCGAGATCCATTGGTGTGTTGCCGTCCTGATATTTGGAGTAGGCATTGGCGCCTTTTTCAAGAAGCAGTTTGACGATTTCGGTATGTCCGTTGTTGGCGGCCTTGTGCAGTGACGTCCAGCCGTCGCTGGTAGTCAGGTTTACGTCAGCACCCTTGAAAATCAGGTAGGCGCAAACGATCAGGTGTCCCCGCGTTGCAGCCTGCATCAATGCTGTCCAGCCATACTGGCTTGGCAGATCCGGTTCTGCTTTTTTATCGATCAGCATTTTCACCATATCGATATGCCCGTTATATGCAGCCCAGTGCAAGGGGGTGTAGCCGTTCTTGTCCTGGGTCGAGATACGTGCGCCGCACTCGATCAGCAACAATGCAGCTTCCATATTGCCGTTGAAAGCTGCGACCATCAATGGTGTCCAGTTGCGTTCGTCGCGAACTTCCAGATTGAAGCCGCAGGACAGGAACACCTGTATTGCTCCCTGATTATTGTCCTCGACCGATTTCAGGAGTCCTCGGGCATTGAATTCGTAGCCCATTTCCTCCAGTTCTTCGCGCTTGTATTCTGGAATGTCCTCCCAGGGTTTTATTTCCTTGTCTGCGTTGTTTTGTTCGTGCAGATAATTGCTGAGGCGGATGATTTCCATTGCCGCTTCAGGCGGGAAGCCCTGGCGTCCGCCGGTGCGCTTGTCCACCATCAGGTCTTGCAGATAGGTTTCAATTTGCGGTGTTTGCCACAAATCTAGCAGTCTGTTGAATACACGCGGGAATTTTTCTTCAAGCAAGCGTGGATAGACATCCTCGTTGCCGTCGAGCAGGTTGAATAATCTTGGGTTCACTGATCTTGATACTTTTCGGCGATTTGCCGAAACTCCTCCTGGATTGATTGAAACGCATCACACACGTCGGGATCGAAGTGTTCCCCCTTCCCCTGCAAGATATGGGCCACTGCTTTTTCGTGTGTATACGCTTCCTTGTAAATCCGGCGGCTGATCAGTGCATCATATACGTCGGCAAGCGCCATGAGTCGTGCCGAGATTGGAATTGCTTCACCTTTCAATCCTTGTGGATAACCGGTGCCGTTCCATTTTTCGTGATGACCATTGGCGATCTCGCGTGCGATATGCAGAAAACGGCTGGGCGTGGGCAATCCGCTCTCCGCCATTGCAATGGCGTTACCTCCGAGCAGCGGATGCATTTTCATGGTCTTGTATTCTTCCGGGGTGAGCTTGCCTTGCTTGAGCAGAATGGAATCCGGAATGCCCACCTTGCCGATGTCATGCAAGGGGGCGAGTTTATACAGCGACTCAATGTTGTCCTCGGTCAGGAAATTACTGAATTTTGGATGATCGCGCAGCTGCATGGCGAGCGCGCGAATGTACTGTTGAGTGCGCTTCAGGTGATTTCCGGTCTCGTTGTCGCGCGTTTCCGCCAGCGAAGCCATTGCCATGATGGTAGCGTCGCGTATCTGCGAGACTTCGTAGGTCTTGCGTTGCAACTGCGCAGTACGCTCCTGTACTTTCAATTCGAGCGCGTCATTCATCGTTGCCAGCTGATGCGCAAGTGATTCGTTTTCAAAACGCTGCCGCAGCGACAGCAGGATGAATTTATTCATGAAGTGCCCAGAACCCAGCATCACGATCAGGAACACCATCAGCATGCTTCCAAGCGCAGTATGTACCTCATCCTGTTCCACCAATACCCGGAATATGAGCGGCAGCATCAGGCCGAGCAAATAGGCAAAGAAAGCCGGAGGATGCATTGCGTTCATGGTGGTGGCAGCGCCGGCAAGACCGAGCATCGCGCAGACCAGCAGTACCTGCATCAATAATTCATGTGGAAAAAAGAACAGGGTGCCGAAGCCCCACATCATGCCAACGACCAGGGAAAAGGAGAAAAAATGACTGCTCCACTTTTCGCAATCCTGAATGGTGCGGGTCTCTTCGCGTTTATTCAGCCACGTCACAATTTCCGCGGAATGCAGCAGAAATATGACAGTCAGCCACAGCAACAAATGCCGGTGCGGAGAAATATTCCACATCATGGCTACGAACAGCGGCTCGATCAGTATCTGTCCTGCGAACATCAACGGATACAACCGCAAACGCGCACGCAACTGTTCTGCGCGCATCGGGAAATTGCTCTCATCGATGCTGAATCTGAGATTGTCGATGATGTCGTTCAGGCGATACATCGGTGCCGGTTGTTTTTGATTGATATTAATGCACAGTGGACAACAAACCCCGGTGACTAGTCAACTGCTTAAGTATCTGCCTGTCGGGTTTGCCAGAATGCAGTCGCTTCTGCTTCGTCGCGCGTGCGCCTGAACGGCGGCAGGCTCTGCCAGATGCGTTTGCCGTAATGCTTGGAGATCAGGCGCGGATCGCAGATCATGAGCACGCCACGGTCGGTCTCGTCACGTATCAGGCGGCCCGCCCCCTGTTTCAGGTTGATGATGGCGCGCGGCAACTGGAATTCCATGAATGCGTTGCGTCCTTGCCGGTTGAGTTCGGCAATACGTGCCGCCAGTACCGGATCGTCGGGCGGGGCGAACGGCAGCTTGTCGATGATGACCAATGACAAGGCCTCGCCGCGCACATCCACGCCTTCCCAGAATGACTGACTGCCCAGCAGCACCGCATTGCCGAGTTTGCGGAAGCGTGTGAGCAAATCGTTGCGCGATCCTTCACCCTGAAGCAATAACGGATATTTCAGGTCTTTGCGATCGAATTCGGCCTGCAATATTTCATAGGCGCGCTGCATTGCGCGCAGGCTGGTGAACAGCAGGAACGCGCGACCTTTGCTCGCTTCGATCAGGGGCAGCGCGGCCTGCATCACAGCATCCGTATAACCCTCGGTATTCGGTTCCGGCAGGTTTTGCGGCACGTACAGAAGCGCCTGTTCCTGAAAGTTGAACGGACTGTCCCAGCATGCGGTGCGCGCTTCCGTCAGGCCCATCTCGTGTTGGTAATGCGAGAAATTCTGTTTCACCGCCAGCGTGGCCGAAGTGAATATCCATGCACGCGGGTGGCCGCCGATCTGTTTGGCGAAAATGTCGGCGATGGAGAGCGGGGTGGTATTCAACTGGAGCGAATGGTGAAAGACTTCGAGCCAGCGCACGACACCTGATCCCTCCTCCTGTAAGGGGGAGGGCTGGGGTGGGGGTGAACTCTGTGTCCACACACTCAACTGTTCTACCAACCCCTGCGCGCGTTTCCAGCAGTTCTCCAATCCCTCGCTTCGTTCCGCCTGCTTCTCCAGCAGGCCGGACAGGCTCTTCAGTTTTTCCTGTAATGTTTTCAGGGCGGGTGAAAACTCCTTGATATTTACCGCGGCATCCGCGGCCATGCGGCCTTCCTTCTTGAATACCAGTCGCAGGTCGCGTGCCGCCTTTTCCAGTTCGTCGCAGGCGACCGGCAACGGCGCAAAATCCTTGGCCGAAGTCAGCGCCTCGATGCGCGCATCTTTCGACAGGTCGAACAATTGCGAGGTGGAAAAACTCTCGCCAAAGAACAGACTCGCTGTCTCTGGCAACTGGTGCGCCTCGTCGAAGATTACCGTGTTGCAGGCAGGCAACAGTTCTGCCACGCCTTCATCGCGCAGCATCACGTCGGCAAAGAACAGGTGATGGTTCACCACCACCACGTCCGCCTCCATCGCCTCCTTGCGCGCCTTGAGCACGAAGCATTCTCCATGCTGCGGGCATTCCTGGCCGAGGCAGTTGTCGCGCGTCGAGGTCACGTGCATCCAGATCGGGGCATTTTCCGGTACGTCCGCCAGTCCGCTGCGGTCGCCACTCTGTGTGACTTTGGCGTAGGACAGGATTTTCGCCAGATGCTTCACATCCTCGCGCGTCTTGAACAGTCCATTTGATTGCGCGAGCCCCAGATGGTAATGACACACGTAATTGGCGCGTCCCTTGAGCAGTGCCACCGACACGGGCGCCTTCAGTGCATCGCGCACCATAGGCAGGTCTTTCTGGAACAACTGGTCCTGCAGGTTTTTGGTACCCGTGGATATCACCACCTTGCCGCCTGCCAGTAACGCAGGCACCAGATAGGCAAAAGTCTTGCCCGTGCCTGTGCCTGCTTCGGTCACGAGGATCGCGTTGTCGCGTATTGCCTCCGCTACGGCAACGGCCATGTCCCGCTGTTGCGCGCGTGGACGGAACGAAGCAACTTTATCGGCCAGCGGGCTTTGTTCGGAAAAGAAAATTTCTACTTCAGCAGTCACAGTGGGGATATGGTGATTGGATAAATACAGCGCTATAGTGCAGGCGCGATTCTACGCGAGGAGGCTGCGATGCCCAAGAAAACCTTTCCGCTGCATAAGGTCTATCGTCTGCTGGAGCCGGGCCCTGTGGTGATGGTGACCACTGCACACAAAGGCAAGGCGAACATCATGGCCCAGTCATGGAACATGATGATGGAGTTCGTGCCGCCGCTGGTGGGGTGCCTGATTAGCGGGCGCAACTACAGCTTCGATGCATTGACCAAGACCAGGGAATGTGTGATCAATATCCCCTCGGTGGAACTGGCGAAGCAGGTGGTGGGGGTGGGTAATTGTTCGGGCAAAAAAGTGGACAAATTCAGGAAGTTCAAACTGACGGCACTGCCTGCAAGCAAGGTAGCTCCGCCGCTTATTGCTGAATGTTTCGCCAATCTTGAATGCAGGGTGGTGGATACGCGCATGGTGAATAAGTACAACTTCTTTGTGCTCGAGGTGGTGAAGGCCTGGATCGATCCTGCACAGAAGAATCCCCGGACTTTGCATTCCCACGGCAAAGGGGTGTTTACGGTGGATGGGGAGAGGATCAAACTTCCCTCCAGAAAAGCATGATAAAAATACGTTATGTGACTGCATGGTTTGTGCTGCTGCTGGTTGCCATGATCAACGGCGCAACACGCGACTTTACCTATGGTCGTCATCTTTCCGAATTGCAGGCCAATCAGGTTTCCTGCATCACCGGCATCCTCCTGTTCGCCATTGTGATCCGGCAGTATGTACGGTTTTGGCCGCCGCAGTCGGCGCGCGAGGCGTGGTATATCGGTTTGTTCTGGATGGTGCTGACGGTGGCGTTCGAATTCCTGTTCTTTCATTACGTGACCGGGCATTCATGGGAGTCGTTGCTGGCGAACTACGATATGTCGGCGGGACGGTTATGGCCGCTGATCCTGCTGTGGGTGGCGGTCGCACCCGGGCTTTTCCATCGTTATTCCGGACGCGGCAGGAGATAAGCAATGCAAATATGGGGGGATGCCGATGCCTGTCCGAAGGTGATCAAGGAGATATTGTTTCGCGCGGCCGACCGCTTGCAGATTCAGACGACGCTGGTGGCGAACAAGCTGCTGCATTGCCCGCCGTCAAAGTTTATCCGTGCCATGCAGGTGCCCGCCGGGTTCGATGTGGCCGATAACAAGATCGTACAGATGGCCGAGCCCGGCGATCTGGTCATCACCGCCGATATTCCGCTGGCCGCAGAAGTGATCGCGAAAGGCGGCCATGTGTTGAATCCGCGCGGAGAGTTCTATACCAGGGATACGATCCAGGAACGGCTGACCATGCGCAATTTCATGGATGGACTGCGCAGTAGCGGAGTGGAGACGGGCGGCCCGCCGACCCTGAGTCAGAGCGACCGTCAGGCGTTCGCGAACCAGTTGGACAAGTTTCTGGTGAAGCACGTTCTCCCTTCGACAGGC
This sequence comes from Sideroxydans sp., assembly GCA_050303535.1. Taxonomy (GTDB): domain Bacteria; phylum Pseudomonadota; class Gammaproteobacteria; order Burkholderiales; family Gallionellaceae; genus Sideroxyarcus. The sequence continues at coordinate 47,645 of JBNLBY010000006.1, forward strand.
ACAGGGCGAAGGGATATTTCCGGGGACAGGTGATGAGCAATATCGCAAAAGAGTCGCTCACCAGGATACCCAGCGGCGTATGGGTACTGGGTTTCGTCAGCCTGTTGATGGATATTTCTTCGGAAATGATCCACAGCCTGTTGCCGCTGTTCATGGTCACGGTGCTGGGTGCAAGCGCGCTGGCAGTGGGGGTGATCGAGGGCATTGCCGAATCCACGGCTTTGTTGGTGAAGGTATTTTCCGGGGTGTTGAGCGACTATCTGGGCAGGCGCAAGGGGCTGGCGGTATTCGGTTATGCGCTGGGCGCGCTGACCAAGCCGATGTTCGCAATGGCATCGGGAGTGGGCATGGTGTTGACTGCGCGCTTTCTGGATCGGGTGGGGAAGGGCGTGCGCGGTGCGCCGCGCGATGCCTTGATTGCAGACATTGCACCTATGGCGATACGCGGTGCGGCATTCGGGTTGCGCCAATCACTGGATACCGTGGGTGCGTTCCTCGGGCCGTTGCTGGGTGTGGGATTGATGCTTTTGTGGGCCAATGATTTCCGGGCGGTGTTCTGGGTGGCGGTGATTCCGGGTTTGTTGGCTGTGATGCTGTTGCTGTTCGGGGTGCATGAACCGGAAAGACAGGGAGCACACAAGCCGGTTAACCCGATCAGCCGCGTGAATTTGCAGCGTCTCGGCACAGCCTATTGGTGGGTGGTTGGCATCGGGGCGGTGTTTACACTGGCGCGGTTCAGCGAAGCCTTTCTCGTGCTGCGTGCCGCGCAAGGCGGTATTTCCGTGGCACTGGTGCCGCTGGTGATGGTGGCGATGAATGTGGTCTATGCCATGACTGCGTATCCGTTCGGCAGATTTTCCGACAGCATGAGTCACACCAGACTGCTGACGTTGGGGCTGGTGGTGTTGATTGCGGCCGACCTGGTATTGGCAGCCAATGATCACTGGACGACAGTACTGTTCGGTGTCGGTCTGTGGGGCGTGCACATGGGCATTACGCAGGGGTTGTTGGCGCGCATGGTGGCCGATGTAACGCCTGCCGACTTGCGTGGTACGGCTTACGGGTTTTTCAATCTGGTGAGCGGACTGGCGATGCTGGTGGCCAGCGTGCTGGCGGGGCTGTTGTGGGACAGGCTGGGTGCTTCTTTTACCTTTTATGCGGGCGCTGTCTTTTGTGTGATTGCCGCACTCGCCCTGGTTTGGCATCGATTCTTAACGTGTTCTTAACTTGAGTGTTGAATAATCAGGTTAAAATCCGCGCCCGCTTAAGTGGGATTTAAGGTTCAGATTTGACCATAAGCACCATAGATAACTGAAACGGTTATGGCGGGCGGGAATATGCAGCAGACAAACATGAATCAAACCGTGGCTGAAACAACAACGTCAGTAAAGGTCTGGGACCGGTTTCTCCGTTTCTTTCATTGGTCGCTGGTGTTGTGTTTTGCGACGGCTTACATTTCCGGCGAAGTCCATGCATCTTCGCTCCATGAGTTGGTGGGTTATGCGCTATGCGTGTTGCTGGCGGCGCGGGTGTACTGGGGGTTTAAAGGTGGTGAATACGCACGTTTTCGCGCTTTTATTTTTCCGGTCAGCGAAACACTTGCCTATGTGCGCTCGATGTTCAAGGGAAATCCACAACATTATCTCGGACACAATCCTGCCGGCGCGCTGATGGTGTTCACGATGTTCGGCTTGCTGGCGGTGATCTATCTATCCGGCTTTCTGACACTGGGCACGATTGACTTCGAAGGGCCGCTGGTTTTTCTGGCGAACCGCGTGAGCGACGAAGCCAGTTATGTGTTTCGCCATTTGCACGAATTCCTGACACATGCCGCGCTCATATTGGTGGTACTACACCTCCTTGGCGTATGGGTGGGCAGTGTTCAACACAAGGAAAACCTGGTGAGGGCGATGCTCACCGGAAAAAAATTATTACCAACGCAATCTGATTCAAACCAAAATAATAATCAAGGAGAGAAAGTATGAGAGTAGTGAAGTTCATGGGTGCGGCCATGCTGGGTTTGGCGGCCTTGTCAGGGAACGCATTCGCGCAGGAGGCGGTATTTGAATTACCGTCTGCATCCGGCACATACATCAGGGATTACGAATCGTTCAAACTGGCTGCGAACGAAACCGGCAGGCCGATGAAGCAATCCGCCAATGCGGCTCCCGAAGTCAAAAAGAGCGACTTTGAACCTTCCTGGCTGACCGGCAGCAAGATGCACCAGTATCTGGGTTTGGCGACCGTCATTGGGGCGGGTTTGACCATGATGACAAGGCCGGGGGAAGGCTGTGAACACAATTGCACAGGGACTCAACCGCCGCGCGAGACGAACGGTACGCATGCCAAGCTGGCAAAAGCCACGGCTGTTTTGGCGACGGCAACTGTCGTCTCCGGCTTGATTACGCATTGGGACGATATTCATTTCGACGAGGGATTTACCGATCCGGACAATCTGCACGTAATGTTTGGCATCACGGGTGCTGCGTTGATGGCCTATGCTGTCAATAAGTCGATGAAATCTTCCACGGAGGTCAGTCATGCCGGCATCGCCGAACTGGGTGCGGTCGGTATGCTGGTCGCCATCAAGTTGACCTGGTAACGGGGAGAGTGAGCATGAAAAACATATTTTCTTTTCTGGCTTTGATTGGTGCGCTGTTCATGGCGTTACCGGTCTCGGCAACGCCGGCAACCGACTCGCTGTTGGCAACGTACAAAGCTGCAGGCGCGAGCGGTTTCAGTGCGAAGCAGGGGCAGAAGACCTGGACCAGGGAGTCAAAGCATGAAAGCGGCAAGATGATGTCCTGCACGGCTTGTCACGGCGATGATCTGACCAAAGAGGGTAAGCATAACAAAACCGGAAAGGTCATCGAGCCGATGGCGCCCAGTGTCAATGCGGAGCGTCTTACCGATGCAAAGAAGATCGAAAAATGGTTCAGGCGTAATTGCAATGATGTCTTGAGCCGCAAATGTACGGCACAGGAAAAAGGCGACATCCTGATGTTTCTGTTGAGCAAGTAAGGAAGAGACAAATGAATAATTCAAGCAAATATAAAGCAGTATTACTGGCAATTGCGCTGTTGCTGACAAGCAGCACCGCACTGGCAGATGGGAATTTCTGGTTATGGCTGGTCACTTTTTCGCGCCAGAAAGAAGTTGCGCCTGTCACCAGCAAGGTCTATCAGGAGGAATGTGGTTCGTGCCACTTTGCCTACCCACCGGGATTGTTGCCGGGTAAATCCTGGGCGAAGTTGCTGGACGACAAGGCACTGAACGATCACTTTGGTGATAACGCTTCGCTGGATGCCGACACGCTGAAAGAGATCAGCGACTATGCCATGGCAAATGCGGCGGAAAAATCCAGTTTCAAACGTTCACGCAAGATCGCACTGGCGACAGAAGAAGGCGAAGCACCTTTGCGCATTACCGAAGTGCGCTATATCAAGCGTAAACATCACGAAATTCCCGGGAAGATGATCAAGGGCAACAAGGATGTTAAATCACTGAGCTATTGCAATGCCTGCCATACAAAAGCGGACGATGGCAATTTCGACAATGATACGGTTTCCATTCCGAACTATCCCGACTGGGATGATTGATCAGGCGTATCGGCAAACGATATCAAGGGCAGCCACGGCTGCCCTTTTTATTGCTGTGAGCACACCAGACTGATACAGTTCGGTCACACTGGGGGGTGCCAAGACTTGCTGGAATAACAAAAATACATCAAAGGGGTGAGCATGCAGGAACAACTTGGACTTCAGGAACGGAGTTTTGAATTCACCGGTAAAGGTTGGGAGTATTTCAAGATATGGATCGTCAACCTGTTTTTGTCGATATTGACGCTGGGCATTTACAGCGCATGGGCTAAAGTTCGCCGTCTGCAGTATTTTTACCGCAACACCCGTCTGGCGGGGGCGAGTTTCGATTATCACGGTCAGCCCAAGGCCATCCTGAAAGGGCGCATCATAGGCTTCGGTTTGCTGCTTTTGTATAACGTTGCACTCAAGATTAATCCCATTGTGGGTTTGTTGATCGGTATCCTGCTCATGCTGGTGATGCCCTGGCTGTTGATGCGATCATTGCGCTTCAAACTTTATAACAGCAGTTATCGCGGTCTGCGTTTCGGGTTCGTTGGTTCAGAAGGTGGCGCCTATGGCGCTTTTCTGGGTTATCCCATTCTGGCGGCGTTTACTTTTTATCTGCTGGTGCCATTGGCACATCAGCGTATCAAACATTATCAAATGAATAACAGCCGTTTCGGCAATACTGCATTTGGATTTAGTGCTACGGCGAAGGAGTTTTATCTTATTTACCTGTCATCCCTGGCTGTGATGCTCGGAACAGGATTGTTTCTTGTCGCATTGGCGATGATGTCCGGCACCGGCGCCGGTATGCAGGCGATAGCCTCCGGTTTTGTGGGGATCGCCCCGGTCGCCATGTTTATCATGGTGGTGGCTATTCTGGCCATCAGCAGCATGTTCGCTGCCTATATGCAGAATCTGGTGTGGGGAAGCACCGAAGTGGGTACGCATCGCATCTATAGTCATCTCTCCGCCAGAAAATTGTTGTGGGTACACGTGAGCAATTTTATTGGCATCCTGTTGACGCTGGGCTTGTTCACACCATTCGCAACCATACGTATCCTGCGCCTCAAGCTGGAATCGATGGGGGTGGCCGTCAGTGGCGACCTGTCGGATTTTGTCGCCGGTCAGCAGCAACAGGTCAGTGCCATGGGTGAAGAGACCGCAGAGATGTTCGATGTCGACATTTCCTTCTGATGCCTCCTCGCGAATAAGTGCCGTTTATTTCGACGGCCAGACTGCCGCCAGCAAGGCGGTGGAGTTATCCATTGATGGTGACGACCTGGTGTTGCGCGATAACACGGCGGAATGGCGCTGGCCGCTGAGTGAAGTGCATATTTCGGAGCGTTTGGGCAGCACGCCGCGGCTGTTGACCTATAGCGGAGGCGGTCATTGCGAGGTGAGCGATCACGCGGGCCTGGAAAAAATGCTGGCGCAAACTGGGGTGCGCCGCAACTGGCTGGAGAATATGCAACACAGTTTACCTTGGGCACTTGTGACAGTTGTGCTGCTCGTGGCCTGTTTTGCTGCGGGATATCGCTATCTGCTTCCCTGGGGTGCAGAAGTGCTTGCCATGCGCATGCCGGAGGTTGTGCTGCAAAAAATGGGAAGTTCCACACTGGAAACGCTGGATCGGTTCGCATTGAAGCCGAGCAAGCTGGACGCGGCACGCCAGCAGGAACTGGTGGATGAGTTTGCACGGCTCAAGCCGCTGCCAGAGGTGCAATTCAAATATCGCATCATCTTTCGCAGTTCGCCGGAAATGGGCGCGAATGCCTTTGCATTGCCCGATGGCACCATAGTGATGCTGGATGAGTTGGTGAACCTGACCAGGGACGATAACGAAATCCTGGCCGTACTGGAGCATGAGCGCGGTCATGTGGAACTTCGGCATGTCATGCGTATGGTATTGCAGAGTTCGGTGGTCGGTTTGGTGATGACGTGGTATCTGGGAGACGTCAGTTCATTGCTGGCGACCGCACCGGCAATCATCATGCAGGCCAAGTATTCTCGCGACATGGAACGCGAGGCCGATATGTATGCCGAAAGAACATTGCAACTCAATGCGTTATCGCCCTGTTTGCTGGCCTCCGTGCTCGACAAACTGGAAGCTGCACATCTTGCCGCAATGAATAAAGAAAGGCAGCAGTCAAATGCCGGGCCTGAGAAAGATCCTGTGGCACTGGATTATCTTTCCAGCCACCCTGCCACACAGAAACGTATCAGCCTGTTGTGCCCCGCCAAATGAAGCAGTGAGTTTGCATGTTACTATCACGCAACATGAATACCTCATCCGATTCTCTGCGCCGTTTCCTGTTTGAACATGCGCCCATACGCGGCGAGATCGTGCATCTCGAAGCAACCTGGCAGGCTGTAATAGAACGCCACGACTATCCACCTGTGCTGCGCGATCTGATGGGAGAGCTGTGCGCGGCAACCGTATTGCTTGCCGCGACACTTAAATTGCAGGGCTCAATGGTGTTGCAGATTCACGGCAAAGGTGCGGTGAAGCTGCTGGTGGTGGAATGTTCCGGTGACATGGAATTGCGCGCAACCGCGAAATGGGAAGGTGATTTATCCGGCAGCACACTGCAGGAACTGGTCAGCGACGGGCGTTTTGTTATTACGCTGGATCCCAGGGACAGCAACCAGGCCTATCAGGGGATCGTTGCGCTGGAGGGTGAAAGCATTGCCGAGATGCTGCAAAACTACATGACGCGTTCAGAACAATTGGAGACACGGCTGTGGCTGGCGGCTGATGGCAAGCATGCTGCCGGCATGTTGCTGCAGAAGCTTCCGGAGCAGGGAGGATTCCATGATGAAGAACCCTGGGAAAATGCAGTGCTGATTGCCAATACACTCAAGCGGGAGGAATTACTGAATGTGCAGGCCGCCGAACTGATACATCTTCTGTATCACGAAGAAGATGTCCGTCTGTTCGACGCGCAAGCTGTAGTTTTTTTCTGCAGTTGTTCCCGCGAGAACGTGGCGCGCATGCTGCATATGCTGGGACAGGAAGAAGTGAATGCCATCATCGCCGAACGCGGTGATATCGAGGTGCATTGCGAATTTTGCAACCAGCGCTATGTCTTCGATCGCGTGGATGCCGATGCCGTGTTTACCGGCATCATGGTGATACCGGCCAGCAAGACCCTGCATTAGGAGCTCGTTAGCCGTGATGATGTTCCACGATATCCAGCGCGAGCGCTTCAGCCACTTTGATGCCGTCTATCGATGCTGACAATATTCCGCCGGCATATCCGGCACCTTCGCCTGCCGGGTATAGTCCCTTGATATTGATGTTCTGGTAATCTTCGCCGCGCTTGATGCGAACGGGCGAGGAAGTACGCGTCTCCACACCGGTCAGCACGGCATCTTCCATGGCGAAGCCGCTGACCTGTTTTTCGAATTCGGGCAATGCTTCGCGGATGGCAGCGACGGCGTAATCGGGTAGCGCGGTGGACAGATCGGTCGGCGTTACGCCCGGCGTGTATGAAGGCTCGACTTCGCCTAGCGATGTCGACGGACGTCCGGCCAGGAAGTCGCCGACACGCTGGCCTGGCGCGCGATAACTCCCGCCGCCCAGTTCGAACGCGCGTTCTTCCCATTTGCGCTGGAACTCGATTCCGGCAAGTACATCGCCCTTGAAGTCCTCTGGCGTCACACCTACAACAATTCCGCTGTTGGCGTTGCGGTCGTTACGTGAAAACTGGCTCATGCCGTTGGTTGCGACGCGGCCTTCTTCGGAAGTCGCCGCCACGACCGTGCCGCCTGGACACATGCAGAAGCTATATACGGTACGTCCATTGCTGGCGTGATGCACCAGTTTGTAGTCAGCTGCGCCAAGCAGGGGATTGCCTGCGTTGGGGCCGAAACGGGCGCGGTCTATGACGGATTGCGGATGCTCGATGCGGAAACCGACGGAGAACGGCTTGGGCTCCATATATACACCGCGCCGGAGCAGCATTTCGAAAGTGTCACGCGCGCTATGGCCGATCGCGAGTACCACATGCCGCGTACCAATATGTGTCCCGTCCGCCAGCACAACGCCGCATACCTGTTCGTTGTCGATATCGATGTCTGTTACACGGCTGTTGAAGCGTATTTCGCCGCCCAGTTCTGTGATGCTGTTGCGCATCTTTTCTACCACACTGACCAGGCGGAAGGTGCCGATGTGTGGCTTGCTGATATACATGATCTCTTCCGGTGCGCCTGCCTTGACGAATTCAGCGAGCACCTTGCGCGCATAGAACTTTGGATCCTTGATCTGGCTGTGCAGCTTGCCGTCGGAGAAAGTGCCTGCGCCGCCTTCGCCAAACTGCACGTTGGATTCGGGATCGAGCTTGCCTTGCCGCCACAGATTCCATGTGTCTTTGGTGCGTTCGCGCACGATTTTGCCGCGCTCCAGGATGATGGGACGGAACCCCATTTCGGCGAGGATTAATCCGGCGAAAAGGCCGCAGGGGCCGGTGCCGATGATGACGGGGCGCTCATTCAATCCTTGCGGCGCCTGCGTCACCATGTGATAGCGCATGTCTGGTGCAACGGTGACCTGGGGAATGTTCTTTTTGAGTAATTCCTCTTCATTACTCACTTCAACATCAATGGTGTAGACCAGAATGATGGTATCCCGTTTGCGCGCGTCATAACCACGGCGAAAAAGGGAGAAGGAAATCAGGTCGGAATCGGCAATGCCAAGGCGTTTGAGGATTGCTGCCTTGATATCTTCTTGCGGATGGTCGAGCGGAAGTCTAATTTCGGTGAGACGTAACATGCCGCTATTCTAACGCGGTGTTTGAAAGTGTTCGCAAGAATTCTGCATATATAGACTTGGGTCTATATATAAAGGCATATAGTTTGCAGGGGGTTTTGGTGGTAACGTGCGGCAGGGCAGATGTTTTCCTTAACGCAGAACGGTGACAGGTACGGGACAGAACCAAAAGACCAACCATGCCATCTCTTGACTCGACAATGCGGCACCTGACCTGGCTGTTGTCCGGCTTGGCGACATTGTTTGTTCTCGTCTGGCAGGCTCCCGCGTTCTACAGCGTACAGGGCCTGGCGAGCTACCTGCCGCTGCACATGTTTGCCGAAACATTTTCCATTGTTATATCCATGATGGTGTTCGGCGTTGCCTGGAATGTTTACAGCAAGGAGCGTCCCGGCAACATCGTGATTCTCGCCTGCGCGTTGCTGGCGGTCGGGCTGATCGATTTTGCGCATATGCTGTCGTTCAAGGGCATGCCGGATTTCATCACACCCAGCGGCCCCGAAAAGGCCATCAATCTGTGGCTTTCCGCCCGCCTGATTGCTGCGCTGGCACTGCTCACTGTGGCGGTACGCCCATGGCAGCCGTCGCATAACCCGCATATCCGTTACTACTTACTGGCAGTCAATCTTGCCGTCGCCGGCGTGGTTATCTGGCTGGGACTGGCCTATCCGGAAAAATGGCCACATACCTTTATTGAAGGAAAGGGACTGACGCCGCTCAAGATCGGGGCGGAATACACCATCATCGCCATATTATGCGTTCCGGCTGTCCTGTTTTACCTGCAATCCAGGCAGAAGCACACTTACGATATCCCCAGCCTGTTTGCTGCCACGGTGATCACCATCCTGAGCGAGTTGAGCTTCACCATATATTCCGATGTCGCCGACATCTTCAACCTGCTTGGGCACTTTTATAAAATCCTTGCTTACGGATTTATTTATCGCGCTGTATTCAAGGAAGGCGTGCATGAGCCGTTCCGGCGGCTGGATGAAGAACTTGCCGAAAACAGGCGCATCACCAGACAACTGCAGGATTCGGCATCGGAACGCATCCAGCTTGCCGCCATTGTGGAATTTTCCAATGATGCGATCTTCAGCAAAACACTGGACGGGATCATTACCAGCTGGAACAAGGGCGCAGAGAATATCTACGGTTACGCAGCCGACGAGGTCATTGGCAAGCGGGTCACGATGCTGGCACCTCCTGAGCAGCATGCTGAGATGCTGCAGCTCCTGGCGAAGATCAAGACTGGCGAAGTGGTCCAGAACTACGAAGCCGAAAGAATCCGCAAGGATGGTTCGCGCATCTATGTCTCGCTTTCGCTCTCGCCGGTGCGGGACAATTCCGGCAAGATTGTCAGTATTTCCACCATCGCGCGCGACATCACCGAAAACAGGCGTATCCAGCAAGACATCATCGCTCGCGAATTCGATTTCCGTACTCTGGTCGAGAACAGTTCCGATCCCATCCTGCGTTATGACCGCGACTGCCGGCGTGTCTATGTCAATCCGGAGATCAATCGTATCAGCGGCAAACCGCTGGACTCCCTGATCGGTCATACCCCTGGCGAAAAACAACTTCTCAGCGACAGCGAAGCGGAGAAGTTGACGGCAGCCATCCGCCGGACGTTCGACAGCGATCAGACATGTCACGTCGATTTCGATTTTATCGATCTGCACGGCAAGAATCACGGCTACGACATGTTATTGATACCGGAGCACGATGCGGAGGGGCGGGTGAAGACCGTACTCGGCATCGCGCGCGACATCACCGAGCGTAAACAGGCCGAACTGGAACTACATCGCCTGAACCGCGAACTGCAGGCCATCAGCAACTGCAACCAGTCCCTGCTGAAGGCCACTGACGAACAGGAACTCCTCAACGAAATCTGCAACATCATATGCACTCAGACCGGCTATGTTCTTGCCTGGGTGGGGTACGCCGAGAACGATGAGGCCAAAACGATCAGGCCGGTCGCATGGGCAGGCGAGGGTAGCGATTACATCGCCAATGCAAAGCTCAGCTGGTCGGAGGAGGTCGAGCATGGCCGCGGTCCCGCCGGGATTGTCATCCGCAGCGGTGAATTGATCTATATCGAGGACTTCGAAGACAGCGCGCTCATGACCCCCTGGCGCCAGAGCGCCTTGCAACACGGCTACCGTTCCGGTATCGCGCTGCCACTCAAGAACGAGAACGGACAATCCTTTGGCGCGCTGCTGATCTATTCCGCAGAAAAGAACGCCATCAATCAGGCAGAGATCCGTCTGCTGGATGAACTTGCAGCGGATATGGCCTTCGGCATCCGGGTGTTGCGCGCGCGCATCGAACGCAAGCAGGCGGAAGAAGCACTGCGTCGCGAGCAGTCATTGCTCAATCGCGTCATGGAGACCAGCCCGGTCGGTATCTCTGTGGTGAGCAAGGATGGGCTGGTGACTTTCGCTAATCCGCAGGCCGAGAGGATATTGGGCCTGAGCAAGGAAGAGATCACCCAGCGCAGCTACAACACCCCAGCCTGGCATATCACCGCCATCGACGGCGGGCCGTTCCCTGACGAGGAATTGCCGTTCAGCCGCGTGATGGCGACGCGTCAGCCTGTCTTCGATGTCCAGCATGCCATCGTTTGGCCGGACGGTCGCCGCATACTGCTCTCGATCAACGGCGCGCCGCTGTTCGATGCGCAGGGCGCGATCGAAGGCGTGGCCTTCGCCATGGAAGATATCACCGAGCGCAAACAGGCAGAGCGGGAACGTCTGATCAATTTCAAGTTCCTTGAAAGTCTGGATCAGGTCAATCGAGCCATCCAGGGAGCCCACGATATCGACAATATGATGAGCGATGTTCTCAAAGTGGTGCTTTCCGTGTTCGATTGCGACCGCGCCTATCTGATGCATCCCTGCGATCCCGACGCTGCGACGTGTACCGTGCCCTTGGAACGAACGCGGCCGGAATACCCCGGTGTGCAGGCGATCGGGGGCGAACTGCCGATCAGCCCGGGAGTCGCCCAGACA
>JBNLBY010000007.1:0-56777 GCA_050303535.1 Sideroxydans sp.
CGAAGTGACCGATAATCTGGTTCTCCTTGTCGTCGCTCTTGTATTTTTCAATAAACTCTTCCGCCGAAGAGAATGCGATCTGGTTGATGTAGCTGCGGACCTCGTCGAGGGTCATGCCGATGCCGTTGTCGGCGATGGTAAGGGTGCGCTTATCCTTGTCGAAGCTGAGGCGGATGTTCAGCTCGGAATCGTTCTCATACAGCGCGTCATTGTGCAGCGCCTCGAAACGCAGTTTGTCACAGGCGTCGGACGCGTTGGAAACCAGTTCTCTCAGGAAAATCTCGCGGTTGGAATACAGCGAGTGAATCATCAGGTGCAGCAGTTGCTTGACTTCGGTCTGGAAGCCCAGCGTCTCGCGGCTGGCAGTAGCGTTCTCGGTCATAGGTTCCTCCTTGAATTTAGCGTTGTGGCTAAGTGGGGATGGGGGAGCCTCTTTTCAAGAGGCGAGGATTGAGGACTGAGGATTGAGGATTTTGGTACGCGGCGTGGAAGTGACGCACAGACCGGCTAAATCCTAAATCCCAATTCCTCAATCCTTGGTTTTGTCCCGCTCGATCAGTGCGTAGGCAGAATGGTTGTGAATCGATTCAAAATTCTCCGACTCGACGGTATATGCCTCGATACAGTCGTCGGCATTCAGCACAGCGGCGACATCGCGCACCATGTCTTCGACGAACTTGGGATTGTCGTAGGCGCGTTCGGTGACGAATTTCTCGTCCGGCCGTTTCAGCAGGCCATACAGTTCGCTGGAAGCCTGGGATTCGGCGATGCCGACCACGTCCTCTATCCATACCGGGCAGCGGGTGCGTACAGTGATAGTGACATGCGAACGCTGGTTGTGCGCACCGCGGTCGGAGATTTCCCTGGAACAGGGGCACAGGCTGGTTACCGGTATCTGCACTTTCATGGTGAAACGGTATTCGCCGTCGCTGATCTCACCCATGAAGGCGACTTCGTAATCCAGCAGGCTCTGCACACCGGAGATCGGCGCGGTCTTGTTGACGAAATAGGGAAAGGTCATTTCCAGGTAGCCGGATTTCGCTTCCAGCTTTTCCACCATTTCGCGCAGGATGCTTTCGAACGATTCCACCGATATCTCGCGGCCGTGTTCGTTCAGGATCTGCACGAAGCGCGACATGTGCGTGCCCTTGAAGTTGTGCGGCAGGCGCACGTACATGTTGAAAGTGGCGATGGTGTGCTGCACCCCGACACTCTTGTCCCTGACCACGATGGGATGGCGGATGCTCTTGATGCCGACCTTGTCGATGGCCAGGTGGCGGGTATCGGTACTGCTTTGCACGTCGGCGATGGGGGATTTGGAACTCATGGTGAAATCTCTGCGTAAAAGTTTTGAATGGATTATAGCTTAATTACCTGATGATTATCGTCGGGTAATGTCAGTTGATCGTTCTTTCCTGAATGGCGCGCGCGATGCCTGCCCCGTCCAGCCCACAATCGGCCAGCATCTGCGCAGGCGCGCCCTGTTCCAGGAATTCGTCCGGCAAGCCCAGATGCAACATGGTGATGTGCTGTCCATGTCTGGCCAGGCACTCTGCCACGGCGCTGCCCGCGCCGCCCTGTATGACGTTTTCTTCCACTGTCACCAGCAGCGCATGTTCGCGCGCGAGTTTCAGCACCAGTTCTTCGTCCAGCGGCTTGACGAAACGCATGTTGGCAACGGTCGCATTGATCTGTTCGGCTGCCTGCAATGCCGGCGCCAACATGGAGCCGAATGCGAGGATGGCCACTTTGTGTCCTTCGCGCCGTACCTCGCCCTTGCCCATTGGCAGGGTTTGCAGACCCGGCTGGATCGCCACGCCCGGCCCGGTGCCGCGCGGATAACGCACGGCACTCGGTGTACCGAGCTGGAATGCAGTACTCAGCATCTGGCGGCATTCGTTCTCGTCTGCCGGTGTCATCACGGTCATGTTGGGAATGCTGCGCAAGTAGGACAAATCGAAACTGCCGGTATGGGTTGCGCCATCCGCACCGACGAGGCCGCCGCGATCGATCGCCAGCATGACCGGCAAGTTCTGGATAGCGATGTCGTGGATGAGCTGGTCATAGGCGCGTTGCAGGAAGGTGGAATAGATCGCCACCACCGGCTTGTAGCCCTCGCATGCCAGGCCTGCGGCGAAGGTGAGCGCATGCTGCTCGGCGATACCGACGTCGAAATAACGGTCGGGGAATTTCTCCGCAAATGCCTGCATGCCCGAGCCTTCGCACATGGCCGGGGTGATGCCGACCAGTTTTTCATCCTGTTCTGCCATGTCGCACAGCCAGTCGCCAAACACCTCGGTATAGGTCGGATGCTTGCCGGGCTCGTTCACGACGCCGTTGCTGCGGTCGAATTTGCCGACGCCGTGGTACAGCTGGCAATCTTCTTCCGCAAGCGGGTAGCCCTTGCCTTTTTGCGTGACGATATGCAGGAACTGCGGGCCTTCCAGTGCGCGGATGTTGCTCAGCGTATCCAGCAGCACATCGATATCGTGTCCGTCGATGGGACCGATGTAGTTGAAACCGAATTCTTCGAACAGGGTGCCGGGGATGACCATGCCCTTGAAGTGCTCTTCCGCACGCTTGGCAAATTCCAGCATGGGCGGCATGCCCTTCAATACCATTTCGCTGCCGCGCCGCATCGCGGCATAGAAGCGGCCGGACATCAGTTTCGCCAGATAATTGTTCAGCGCGCCGACCGGGCGCGAGATGGACATATCGTTGTCATTGAGGATCACGAGCAGGTTCGCATCAATCGCTCCGGCATTGTTCAAGGCTTCGAACGCCATGCCGCCGGTCATGGCGCCGTCGCCGATGATGGCCACCGCACGCTCTTCGGAACCGCGCAACTTGGCGGCAACCGCCATGCCGAGTGCCGCGGAAATGGAGGTACTGGAGTGTCCGGTGCCGAACGTATCGTATGGACTTTCATCCCGTTTGGGAAAGCCTGCAATGCCATCTTTCATGCGCAACCTGTTCATCGCCGCGCGGCGTCCGGTCAGTATCTTGTGCGCATAGGTCTGATGACCGACATCCCACACCAGCTTGTCTTCCGGTGTATTGAAAATGGTGTGCAGCGCAATGGTCAATTCGACCGTACCAAGATTGGATGCAAGGTGCCCCCCCGTCTTGCTTACCGACTCGATCAGGAACTCGCGCAACTCGGTGGCCAGTTGCGGCAATTGCTCACGCTCAAGTTTGCGCAGGTCTTCCGGTGTATTGATGGTTTCAAGCAGTTTGAACATTAGTACTTTCTCTTTACAACGAAGTCGGCCAGTTCGCGCAGACGCTGCGCTTCCGTTCCGAATTCCGTCAGTGCTTCCAAAGCATCGCGATGCAATTCTTCCGCCATTTTCTTTGCGGCGGATACGCCGAGCAATGTGACATAGGTCGGCTTGTTATTATCGGCGTCCTTGCCGGCGGTCTTGCCCAGCGTCGCAGTATCCGCTTCACTATCCAGCACGTCATCCACCACCTGAAACGCCAGTCCCAGGTTTTTGCCGAAACGATCGAGCTTATCGAGCTGCGGCTGATCCAGCGTGCCGCGATTTTTATCTGAACTGCACAGGGCACCCAACATGACGGCAGCGCGAATCAGGGCGCCGGTTTTGCGAATGTGCATCTGTTCCAGTTCCGGCAATGTAAGTTGTTTGCCGACACTGCCAAGGTCGATGGCCTGGCCGCCCGCCATACCGCGCGATCCGCTGGCCACGGCCAGCAGCTTCACCATCTGCAATTGCCGGTCGGTATCGTCGCTCAGGCGATGTTCCGATAGCAACTGAAACGCCATGCTTTGCAATGCGTCCCCCACCAGCAGCGCAGTGGCTTCATCGTATTCGACATGGCAGGTCGGTTTGCCGCGGCGCAGCACATCATCATCCATGCACGGCATGTCGTCATGCACCAGCGAATAGGCATGGATAAGTTCAACGGCAGCGGCGGCAATCTCGACGCGCTCAACTGGCGCACCCGCCAACTCACCCGCAGCATAGGCCAGCAGCGGACGCACGCGCTTGCCGCCCTCGAGCACGCTGTAACGCATCGCGCCATGCAGACGTTGCGGCAGGATCTCGGCCTGCGGCAACAAACGCTTCAACACGCTTTCAAAATGAGTTTGATGGGTTGATACCCAAGAAGAAAAGTCGGACATTGTTAATTCGCTTCGTTAAGCAAAGGCCCGCGTAGCGGTCCGTTTGCCCTTTCTCCCGCGCACCCGCAAGGGGTAGGCCGTGGTTGTAAGGGGCTAAAGCCCCAACAACACACGCACCGCGGGGGAAAGTTGGATAGGGGGAAACAGGCATGGTGAGTCATTATCCTGATATCTATTCGCCTTGCCCGTTCGATGCTGTGAACTCCTTCAATATTCCATCTTCCAGCACGCGCACCTGTTGCTGCGCATCATCCAGCCTGGAACGGCAGAACGACAACAATTCCGCTCCGCGCTTGTAGGCTGCCAGCGAATCTTCCAGCGTCATTTTGCCGGACTCCATGTTTGCGACCAATTTTTCCAACTCGGCCAGCGCCGTTTCAAAACTCTGTGTCTTGCCGGATTTCCCCGCCATCTCGATTCCCGTATGCATCATTATTTTTGCGTAAGGGCGGCATTTTACCCAAGCACCCGGCACAGGGCCAATTTTTGTTGCCGCGGCATTTGATTTCGGGGACAATCGCAGACCCTTTTAGATCGTATTCACAGAAAGAGTGGGTATGTCCGAAATCGCCAAAACAAAGCAATTCACCCCCGTATCAGCACAACCGCCATTGCGCTGGTATTTTGATCCCGAAGTCCTTGAAGTCGAACAGCGCGTGTTGCTGGATGCCGGGCCGATCTATGTCGGACACGAATTGATGGTGCCGAATGTCGGCGACTATCATGTAATCGACTGGATGAACAAAGCCAAGATGCTGGTACGCAACGAGAACGGCGTGGAGCTGCTCTCCAACATTTGCCGCCATCGCCAGGCCATCATGCTGGAAGGCCGCGGCAGTGCCAAAAACATTGTGTGCCCGCTACACCGCTGGACTTACCAGAACAACGGCGAACTGATCGGTGCGCCGCACTTCCCCGGCAATCCCTGCCTGCACCTGAACAAGACCCCGTTGCAAAACTGGCACGGCCTGCTGTTCGCGGGCAAGCGCGACATCGCAAAGGATCTGGAGAAGATGCCTGCGTTCAAGGAGATCGATTTCTCCGGCTACATGCTGGATCGTGTGGAAATCGACGAGTACAACTTCAACTGGAAAACGTTCATCGAGGTCTATCAGGAGGATTACCACGTTGTGCCGTTCCATCCCGGCCTCGGGCAACTGGTCAACTGCGACGAACTGAAATGGACCTTCGGCGAGAATTTCAGCGTGCAGACCGTCGGACTCAACGACCCGAAGCGCAAGGCAGGCAGCCCGGTCTATCAGCAATGGGCGGATCAGTTGCTGAAGTACAGCAAGGGCGATCTGCCAAAATACGGCGCGATCTGGCTGACCTATTACCCCAACATCACGATCGAGTGGTATCCCAATACACTGGTGGTGAGCACGGTCGTGCCGCGCGGCACGGATGCCTGTACCAACATCGTGGAGTTCTACTACCCGGAAGATATCGTGCTGTTCGAACGCGAATACGTCGAGGCCGAGAAAAAGGCCTATCGCGAAACGGCGATCGAGGACGACATCATCTGCCTGCGCATGCACGAAGGACGCCGCGAACTGTACAGGCAGGGCATTGAAGAAGTCGGCCCATACCAGTCGCCAACCGAGGATGGCATGCTGCATTATCAGGAGTGGTTGTTGCGCAACTTGGGCCCCCATGTGTGATTGGCAGATCGTCCGGCATACTCCGCGTCTCCGCGACCCCGCGTGAGGCGTTCTGGATTTTTACTCATCCTGCCTAAAATTTCCTGATATGGGCTCATTATGGATGCTGGTCGCAGGGCTGCTCTTCGCCTGCATGAGTGTGCTGGTCAAATACGGTTCCCCACACTTCCACACCAGTGAACTGGTATTCTACCGCTCGTTTTTCGGCCTGTTCGTGATCTATGCGATGCTGCGTCGCTCGAATGTTTCGCTGACCACGCACAACTGGTCTACTCACTTGTGGCGCGGCCTGTCCGGTACCGCTGCCATGATGCTGTTCTTCTACTGCATCGGGGTCCTGCCCCTGGCAACCGCGATCACACTCAATTACACATCATCCCTGTTCCTGTCCGGACTGACCGTGCTGGTGCTGAAGGAAAAATTTCATCTACGCTTGAGCGGTGCATTGGTAATCGGCTTTTCGGGTGTGGTACTGCTGTTGCAACCGACGCTGGCGCAAGACCAGTTGTTGCCCGGCATGCTCGGACTCCTGTCCGGGCTGCTGGCAGGCGTAGCGCTGATCAATGTACGCCACCTCGGCGTACTGGGTGAGCCCGGCATGCGTGTGGTGTTCTATTTCAACCTGATTGCCACGTTTGCCAGTGCCGCCTGGATGCTGTTCGAAACGCCACACGCCGTATCGCTGCGCGACCTGCCCCTGCTCGTCGCCATCGGCGCTTCCGCCTCGTTTGCGCAACTGGCCATGACCCGCGCCTACCGCACCGGCCAGACATTGGTGGTCGGCAGCCTTGCCTACAGCACGATCGTTTTTTCGGCAATATTCGGATTGCTGATCTGGCATGAACTGCTGAGCCTGAGTGCGTGGATCGGCATCTCTCTCATCATCGCCAGCGGCATGTTAAGCTTGCGCCTGGCACCAACTAATGCAGGGGCAATCAAATGATCACCATCGAAGAAAGCAACAACCTTGTCAATATCGCCATATTGGGTGAGTTCACGATTGAGGACTTCAAACAATTTGAAGAACACGCACTATACAAACTCAAGGCGCCCGGAAAGATAAACCTGCTGTTCGACCTGCGCGGCATGCTCTCCTATACGCCGGATGTCGCCTGGGAAGAAATCAAGTTTTTCCGGCGCGAACACAACCACGATTTCAGCAAGATCGCCGTCGTCACCAGCGACCAGTGGATTACCTGGCAGGCCTGGTTGTCCCGCTTGTTCGTGGATGCGGATATTCG
This sequence comes from Sideroxydans sp., assembly GCA_050303535.1. GTDB lineage: Bacteria > Pseudomonadota > Gammaproteobacteria > Burkholderiales > Gallionellaceae > Sideroxyarcus. The sequence goes on from JBNLBY010000007.1 coordinate 7,050, forward strand.
CGCATTCAACGATTACGACGAAGCACAGGATTGGGCCCAGGAGTAATTCTCATCGGCGAAGCCGGACGAGACGAAAACGAAAATCTCGAAATTCTTCTCTATTCCGTATACAAACCCGGACCAGCGCCCAAAAAATGGTCAAGCTTCCAGACATAATTTACGGGCCATCCCTACCCCATTTACAGCGTCAGTGATATTGTTATGCCTGTGTGGAATTGTCGAATTTGAAAACAGGGAGGTCGGACATGGTAAAAGCAATGACACTGGTGCTTGCATCAATGCTGATTAGTATGCCTACATACGCTGCAGACGAAGATGAAGACACCCCCAGAGTTCCGATTCCACCCGCAGTACAGGCAGAAATAACTGCGCTGGGATGCGAAGGTTGCCACGGATGGAAACGAAGCAAATTCGGGCCAGCGTGGCAGAATGTCGCTGACCGTTACCGCGGGCAGACAATTTATGTCTACAAGGGATACAGCATCAAGAACAAGGGTGAAAAGCTGCCTATTGTGCCGGGACTGGTGAAAAAAATTTCAAAAGGCGGGAAAGGGGTGTGGAATGAATACATTCCCAAAGCGCCCATGGATATCAATGGTGAAAACAAGAAGGAAATTACCGACATCGTTGAATTTATATTGTCCATTCCGCCGCGGATAAAGGAATAGCTGACAATAAACCCTCCAAACAAAAAACCCGCTTTCGCGGGTTTTTTTGCGTCCCTGAGCCTCGCTGAATTACTTCAGCTTGGTTTCCTTATACGCAACATGCTTGCGAGCCAACGGATCGAATTTCATGAATTCCAGTTTTTCCGGTGTAGTGCGTTTGTTTTTGCTAGTGGTATAGAAGTGCCCCGTACCGGCGGAGGATTCCAGCTTGATCTTTTCGCGTGCGCCTTTGGCTGCCATCGTAATCCTCCTTTATACCTTCTCGCCGCGGGCACGCATTTCGGACAGGACGGCGTCGATGCCATTCTTGTCGATAGTGCGCAATGCAGCATTGGTCAGGCGCAAAGACACCCAACGATTCTCGGATTCGACCCACAAACGGCGACGTTGCAGATTCGGCAAGAAACGGCGCTTGGTTTTGTTGTTCGCGTGGGAAACGTTATTGCCCACCATGGGCTTTTTCCCGGTTACCTGACAGACGCGTGCCATGACAATCACTCCAACCATTTTTCAAGAGGCGCGGATTCTACCTAAACCTCCATGAATCCACAACCCGAAGTTTACAAAGGCCTGAAATCACCCCAAAAATCCGCATAAATCCGGAATTTTGTATGGATTTATGCGGAGTTTTTCCGGTACAGGGCGGACTGGGCGTGAGCCTGCAAACCCTCGCCAGATGCCAGAATCGAGGCGGCTTCGCCCAGTTTCCGGGCCCCCTCGGGGGAAACCTGGATCAGGCTGCTGCGCTTCTGAAAGTCATATACGCCCAAAGGGGACGAAAAACGCGCAGTACCCGAGGTGGGGAGCACGTGATTGGGGCCGGCACAGTAGTCCCCCAGCGACTCCGAGGTGTATCGACCCATGAAGATCGCGCCGGCATGTTTGAGCCTGGGTAGCCATGCCTGCGGGTCTGCAATGGACAGTTCCAGATGTTCCGGGGCAATGCGGTTGCTGATGCGGCAAGCTTCGTCCAGGTCAGCGACATGAATCAATGCGCCACGATTCTCCAGCGCAGTACGAATGATGTCCTTGCGCGGCATCTGTTCCAGCAGTTTGTCGGCGCTAGCCGCCACCGCCTCGATAAAGGCAGCATCCGGCGACAGCAATATGGCCTGTGCCAGTTCGTCATGTTCCGCCTGCGAAAACAGGTCCATCGCCACCCAATCCGGATCGGTCTTGCCATCGCAGATGACCAGTATCTCGGATGGCCCAGCGATCATGTCGATGCCGCACACCCCGAACACGCGCCGCTTGGCCGACGCCACATAGGCATTGCCGGGACCGACGATCTTGTCCACTTTCGGAATGGTCGCGGTGCCATAAGCCAGTGCAGCCACCGCCTGCGCACCACCTACGGTAAACACGCGATCAACGCCGGACAGGTATGCCGCGGCCAGCACCAGTTGATTCTTCACGCCATCCGGCGTGGGCACGACCATGATGAGCTCAGCCACGCCCGCCACCTTGGCCGGCAAGGCATTCATCAGCACGGAAGACGGATAAGCCGCTTTGCCGCCGGGAACGTAGAGTCCAACACGATCCAGCGGTGTAACCTGCTGGCCCAGCAAGGTGCCGTCGTCGTCCTGGTAATTCCAGGAAGCCTGCAGCTGCTTCTTGTGATAATCGGTGACGCGTTGCGCAGCCTGTTGCAGTGCGCTTTTCTGCTCGGCAGGCAATGCATCGAAGGCCGCCTTCAACTCCGCATGCGGCAGTTCCATTGCCGCCGCATCCGCCAGCGGCAAACGGTCGAACTTGCGCGTGTATTCCAGCACGGCCTCGTCGCCGCGCTTCTTTACATCGGACAGGATGGCTGCAACCGTCGTCTCCAGCTTTTCATCGGCAGTCTCTTCAAAGGCCAGCAGCTTGCTCAGCCTGGCATCGAAGTCGGCCTGTTGGGTAGAGAGTCGGGTGATGTTCATTCTCAATCTTCCTGGGAAAGTCCCCTCCACCTTGCAGGGAGAGGGAGTAATTTGCATTTATTTTACAGCTTCCGAAAATGCATCCAGCATCGGTTGAATGATTTCACGTTTGAGTTTCAGCGAAGCCTGATTCACCACCAGACGCGAAGATATCTGCACGATTTCCTCCACCGCCTTGAGATCGTTCGCCTTCAGCGTAGCACCGCTGCTGACCAGGTCGACAATGGCATCAGAAAGGCCGACCAGTGGCGCCAGTTCCATCGAGCCATACAATTTGATGAGATCGACATGCACGCCTTTGGCCGCAAAATGCTCGCGCGCCGTTTTCACGTACTTGGTCGCCACGCGCAGTCGCGCGCCCTGTTTCACCGCAGATTCGTAGTCGAAACCATTACGCACCGCGACCATCATGCGGCACTTGGCGATGTTCAAGTCCAGTGGCTGGTACAACCCCTCGCCGCCATGTTCGTTAAGCACATCCTTGCCCGCCACGCCCATGTCAGCCGCGCCATATTGCACATAGGTGGGTACGTCGGTGGCGCGGATGATAAGGCGCACATCCTCGCGATTGGTCGGCAGGATCAGCTTGCGGGAAGTCTCCGGGTCTTCCAACGCGGTCACGCCTGCTGCTTGTAGCAACGGCATGGTTTCTTCAAAGATGCGGCCTTTGGAAAGGGCGATGGTGATCATTACTGTTTTCCTGTTGCTCCAAGCGTCGGCTACGCCGACGATAAATTCATCTGAGACGACGAATGTTAGCACCGAGTTGCGACAATTTGCTTTCAATATGCTCGTAGCCACGATCCAGATGGTAGATACGGTCAATCACCGTTTCGCCCCGCGCCACCAGCCCGGCAATGACCAGACAGGCGGAAGCACGCAAATCGGTGGCCATCACGGTCGCACCTTCCAGACTCTCCACGCCGCGCACCATTGATGTATTGCCTTCGATATCTATCAACGCTCCGAGTCTGCGTAATTCTTGCACATGCATAAAACGATTCTCGAAAATGGTTTCCACCACCATCGCGCTACCTTCCGCGATGCAATTCAACGCCATGAATTGCGCCTGCATGTCTGTTGGAAATGCCGGGTACGGCGCCGTACGCACGTTCACTGCTTGCGGGCGACTGCCCATCTCCAGATGAATTGTATTGTCGTCCGCCTTGATCTGCGCTCCTGCTTCGGTGAGCTTTTCCAGCACCGTTTCCAGAATATCGGCACGCGTTTCGCGCAATGTGATGCTGCCGCCTGTTGCCGCAGCAGCCACCAGGAACGTTCCGCTCTCGATACGATCCGGCATGATGCGGTGTACTGCCCCATGCAGTTTTTCAACGCCAGTGATCGTGATGGTATCCGTACCGTCACCGTTGATCTGCGCACCCATTGCGCGCAGACAATTCGCCAAGTCCACCACTTCGGGCTCGCGCGCGACATTTTCCAGCACGGTCACACCATCCGCCAGTGCGGCTGCCATCATCATATTTTCGGTGCCGGTCACGCTGACAATATCGAAAAAGATGCGCGCACCCTTGAGACGTTTTGCCCTGGCATGTATGTAGCCATGCTCGATGACGATTTCCGCCCCCATTGCCTGCAGACCTTTGATATGCAGATTGACAGGGCGCGATCCGATAGCGCAACCGCCCGGCAGGGAAACCCTGGCCTCTCCGAAGCGTGCCACCAGCGGCCCCAGCACCAGAATCGCCGCCCGCATGGTTTTCACCATGTCGTACGGGGCTTCCCATTTGTCGACCTTGTCGCCCCTGAAGGTGACTTCACCCGTTGCCGATTCCGCTGCAACCCCCATTTGCTGCAGCAATTTGCGCATGGTACCGACATCGTGCAGGTCAGGCAGATTGGTCAGGCGCAGTACGTCTGCTGTCAACAGACTGGCACACATAATGGGCAATGCGGCATTTTTTGCGCCGGAGATGCGCACGTCACCGTGTAGAGGAGTGCCGCCATGGATGGCTAATTTTTGCATTTGGGATTCTTCTTGCCGCTGTTGCGGTGTTTATTATTATGAGTGGCTCAATGGCAGCGCGTCGGCCACCCCATAAAGAACTGCAAGGCTGCGCAGATTTTCAGGAACATTGACGAAGGTCAGTTCTGCCTCATGCCGTCGCGCATTGCGCAACCAGGAAAGCAGCATGCTCACCGCTGCAGAATCTGCCGCCTCGACCTGCGCCAGATCAATCGTCCAGTTCTTGCCTTCAGGCCGCTGCATGGCTTCTTCAAACAATGTGCCTATCGTATCCATGGTCAGTTGACCGGACACGATCAGGCGTTCACCTTCACGTTGAATCACTTTGTCTCCGTCTTCTCTGCCAGTTTTGCCTTATCCGCCAGTTTTGCCTTATCCGCGGCAGCTTTATTCATATCAGCCAGTGTCTTGATCAAACCATCGATGCCGACCTGTTTTACCTGGTCAGCAAAGGTACCGCGATAGCTGGTCACCAGACTCACTCCTTCGACAATCAGGTCGTATGCCTTCCAGCCGTCCGGCGTTTTCTCCATGTCGTAATCCACCAGTATCGGCTGCTGTGAACCCGGCTTGATGATGGCTGTTTTAATGGTCACTTCGGTCATGGAGTCATCCAGCTCAATCGGTTTGACCTCCACGATCTGGTCGCGATAGGAGGTGAACGCCTTGGTATAAGTGCGCACCAGCATGATACGAAATTCGGTTGTCAGTGCCTGCCTTTGTTCCGGTGTCGCTTTGCGCCACGCCCTGCCCAACGCCAGTCGTGTCATGCGCGTAAAATTGAAATGCGGCAGGACTTTCGCATCCACCAGTTTCAGCAATTTTTTCTGGTTGCCGGAGCGCAGTTCTTTATCGTTGCGCACGATTTCCAGCACGTCACGCACTGTATTCTTGATCAACACATCCGGACCAATCACTTCGGCGCGAATAACTGATGACAGACACAGAAACATCACACCGAATAGCAGTACAAACAGTTTATTCATGTTATTTCTCTCTTCGCTTTATGGCTCACTACTTGGTTTCGCTCGTGTTATAAAGGAATTTGCCGATCAGGTCTTCCAGCACGACCGCCGATTGTGTCTTCTTGAACTCTTCCCCATTCTGCAACATTTTGTCATCACCACCCGGAATAAGTCCTATGTACTGTTCACCCAGCAAACCTGAAGTCAGGATATTGGCAAAAGTATCCCTGGGAAACTGGTAACGCTTGTCGATATTCATGGTCACCCTGGCTTCGTAAAGATCCGTATCCAGCACAATACTGGTTACCCGTCCCACCAGAACGCCGGCGCTGCGTATCGAAGCAGTTGGCTTCAACCCGCCGACATTGGTGAAATGTGCATGTAACTGGTACGACTCCGACACATTGTAGGTACTCAGGTTCCCAACCTTGAGGGCCAGCACCACCAGCGCACCGATACCTGCAACCACGAAAGCGCCCACCCAAAGATCCAATGTTGTACGTTTCATAACTAAGCTCCCTGAAACATGAATGCAGTCAAAATAAAATCCAGCATCAATATCGCCAGCGATGATTCCACCACCGTGCGTGTTGTCGCGCCCGATACGCCTTCTGCCGTGGGCGGCGCGTCATAGCCCTCGAATAGCGCAATGGCAGTAACCGCCAGACCGAATACAAAACTCTTTATCACGCCGTTCAACACATCATGTTGGAAATCCACCGAGCTTTGCATTTGCGACCAGAATGACCCTTCGTCAACACCGATGACCACCACGCCGACCACGTAGCCGCCGAACACGCCCATCGCCGAAAACATCGCTGCCAGTAGCGGCATGGAAATCACGCCCGCCCAGAAACGCGGTGCGACCACGCGTGCAACCGGATTTACTGCCATCATTTCCATCGCCGCGATCTGCTCGGTGGCCTTCATCAAACCGATCTCGGCGGTCATTGCCGAGCCCGCACGACTGGCAAACAATAGTGCAGCCAGTACCGGGCCCAATTCGCGCACCAGGCTCAACGCCACCAGCGAACCCAGCGCCGACTCCGAACCGTAGCGTTTCAACGTTTCGTATCCCTGCAAACCCAGCACCATACCAACGAACATGCCTGCCACCAGAATGATGATGAGCGACATCACGCCACTGGAAAACATTTCTTTTACGATCAGGCGGAAGCGACGAAAGCTGGTGCCGGAATAAAATAGCGTCATGACAAAGAAACGCGCTGCGAAACCAATACGCCACACTGCATCGACAACGCGATGACCGATCGTCCTCAGCGTTTCAACAAAATGCTTCATGCAGCCACTCCCAGGTCTTCACGGTAATCCCCGCCGGGAAAGTGGAACGGCACCGGACCGTCCATCTCGCCATGCACGAATTGATGCACGAACGATTTGCCGGAAGCGCGTATCTCATCCGGCGTTCCTTCTGCCACAATCACGCCGTCTGCGACAAAATAAATGTAGTCAACGATCTTTAACGACTCCTGCACATCGTGCGTCACGATCACCGAGGTCGCCCCCAGCGCGTCGTTCAGTTTGCGAAGCAACTGCCCCACCACAGAAAGGGAAATCGGGTCGAGACCGGCAAACGGCTCATCGTACAGAATCAGCATTGGATCAAGTGCCACGGTGCGTGCCAGGGCCACACGCCGCGCCATACCGCCGGACAACTCGGACGGCATCAGATCATGCGTACCGCGCAGACCAACCGCATGCAGTTTCATCATCACGAGATCGTGAATGACTTCTTCAGGCAAGTCGGTATGTTCGCGCATCTGGAATGCCACATTGTCGAACACGGATATATCGGTGAACAGCGCCCCGAACTGAAACAACACTCCCATTTTGCGGCGCATTTCGTACAAGCCATGCTGATCGAGTTCGTGCATGTCTTGTCCGTCTATCGTGATCCTGCCTTTAGTGGGTTTGAGCGCGCCACCCATCAGACGAAACAGGGTCGTTTTGCCGCAACCGCTACCGCCCATGATGGCAATGACCTTGCCCTTGTTGAAGGTCATATTAATGCCCTTTAAAATAGGGCGGCTATCGTAGGCGAAGTTGACATCCCGTATCTCGACCAGTGATTGCGAAGACACATGCGACCTTATTAATCGTTGAGTTGGTACGCATTCTAAACTACGCCGCCTCAACTTGGAAACCAGCCATAACTTGAGCTTGGCGCAAATGCGGGCTATCCTGCGCCTGTTGCACACCTCGTGACCATATTATTCAGGATAACAGCGTGACACTCCCAGCCCTGCTCATTGTCGATGACGACCCTCTCATTCGCGACTCATTGCGGCTGGTGCTATCCGACGAATTTGAAATTCACCTCGCTGAAGATCGCCCGCAAGCTATCCGCCTGTTGCGCGACATGGAAAAACTGCCCGAACTGGCACTGGTCGATTTAGGTTTGCCGCCCACCCCCCACCGTCCGGAGGAAGGTTTTCGGCTTATCACCGAACTACTGGCGCATTCGCCCAACATCAAGGTCATCACACTGTCCGGACAGAATGAGGAAAGCAATGCGCGCCACGCCCGCACCCTGGGGGCCATCGAATTCATCTCCAAACCTTGCGGACCGGAGGTATTAAGGGAACTGTTGCACGATGCACTGCGCTTTCAGCAAAGTGATCAGGCAGAGCTGGATAAAAGTTCTTCGCAACTCGGCATCATCGGCGACAGCCCGCCCATTCAGGCGATGCGCAGCCAGATCGAGTTATATGCCAAGACACCTTATCCGGTTTTGATCGAGGGCGAATCGGGCAGCGGCAAGGAACTGGTCGCCGACGCCCTGCAGCGCCTGAGCGGCAAACCCAATACTTCATATATTGTGCTCAACTGTGCGGCCATCTCGCCCAATCTGCTGGAATCCACACTGTTCGGTCATGCCAGAGGCGCATTCACTGGCGCCACCAATGCACAGATTGGTTTCTTCGAAAAAGCTGAAAACGGTACACTGTTTCTTGACGAGATTGGTGAAATGCCGCAGGAACTGCAGGCCAAGTTGCTGCGTGTGCTGGAAAACGGCGAATATCAACGCGTCGGCGAAGCCAGCACCCGCAAGAGCAATGCGCGCATCATCGCTGCCACCAATCGCGACCTGAGACAGGCTGTTCGCAACGGCAGCTTCCGCACCGACCTCTATCACCGGCTGAGCATCTTCACCATTCAAGTTCCGCCACTACGCTCACTCGGCGATGACAAAATACTGTTGCTGGAACATTTCAAGAACTTCTACGCCTTGCAAGCGCAGCGAAAACCTTTCCGGCTCGATCCAGCAGCACAGGATGCCTGGAACCGGTACGCTTTCCCCGGCAATACCCGCGAATTACGCAATATCGTCATCCGTCTGACCACCAAATATCCCGACGCCGAGGTCAACACGCAGCGGCTGGAGGCCGAGTTCGATCCACAACCGGAAATGAACGGAGAAGCGCAAACCGATCAATCTGCCGAGATCCGTCAGGTCTTGCAGCAAGGCGGATTTGATCTGGACGAATTGTTGATGGGCTATACTGCCCGCTACATCGACGCCGCCATGGAATTGGCGCACGGTAACGTCAGCGAAGCAGCCAAATTGTTAGGTATTGCACGCACCACGTTGTACAGTCGCATGGAAGCGGTACAAAAACATAAAGCGCAGAAAGCTTAACTCAAAGGGAAAACAGATGTATCTGGAGCACTTCGGCCTGACCGAGCCGCCTTTCAAAATCACTCCCATCACCGATTTTTTCTTCTCCGGCGCCAACCGCGGTGAAATACTCGACGCGCTGATCTATGCCATCAAGGATAGTGAGGGCATCATCAAGGTCAGCGGCGAGGTCGGAAGTGGCAAGACCATGCTGTGCCGCATGTTGCTGGACAGGCTGCCCTCCAACATCAAAGCCATCTACCTCGCCAACCCGAGCATGTCGCGCGACGAATTGCTGTATGCCATCGCCGACCGGCTCGACCTCAACCTGGAAGGGCAACGCGTCAACATTATTCTGCAGACACTGCTAAATCAGCTGGAAGCCATGTACGCCCGTGGCGAACGCTGCGTTGTGCTGGTGGACGAAGCACATGCCATGCCACTGGACACGCTGGAAGAGTTGCGTCTGCTGTACAACCTGCAAGTCGGCAAACACAAACTGATCCAGATCGTACTGTTCGGACAGCCCGAGCTGGATGAAAAGCTGGACCAGAGCAACATGCGGCAATTGAAGGATCGCATCGTACATCACTTCAGTATCCAGCCGATCTCGCGTAAAGTGATCAACGATTATCTTATGTTCCGCATGCGCGCCGCCGGATACAAGGGGCCCGATATCTTTTCCACCGCAGCCGTGCTGTATATCGGCAAGGCATCGCAAGGGCTGATGCGTCGCGTCAACATTCTTGCCGACAAGGCTCTGCTCGCCGCTTTCGTTGGAAACGCGCACAGGATCGAAGCGCGCCATGTTCAAGCCGCCATTCGCGACAGCGAAATGGTTCCCATGCATAAGCTGTTTAGCCGCAAATTCATCTCAATAGCGGGTGGCGCTGCCCTGTTTATAGCCATACTAGCTGGCATCTACTGGTTCATGGGACAAAAAAACACTCGTCCGGGCGAAGTGGCAGTGCCGACACAGAGTATCACCGTCGTCCCTGTTCAGCCCCTGCCGACTGAAACAGTTTCCAGCGTTGCCACTAGTTCCACCACATCCGGCATGATGACGACATCTGCTGCCGCGGTTGCGTCGCCAAAATCTGCCGCAAAGCCAACACAACCTGCAAAAGTGTCAAAAAAAGCGGTGGCGACTGCTGTGAAAACGCCGCTCCTTGAGCAAAGACTCGATACAACCCAAACCATGCTGTCAGCGGCAACCCAGCAAAATGCCAGCATACAGCTGTTCTATACTGATGACCGCCATCCCGCCCGCATGGAGCGTTTTCTTGGTCGAGCCCGAAAATTGGGAGTACTTGCCGAGATTTACATCGTGCCGATCAAATTGAGGGGCAAGGGCGGATATCGCATCCTGTTTGGCTATTACGCTGACAGCGACGCTGCGCGCGAGGGAATGAACGACTTGCCGCAACGCTACAAAGAGGCTTTTGCCCCTACTTTGCACATGTTAGTTGACTCGCAAAAAACCCCCTAACCACTTGAAGGAAAAAAGCATATAGGACTAAAGGCGTATTGCCGTTGTACGGAAATGATGTTACCTTTCGCTAAAACAACACATCTAGAGATGGGAGAAAGGTATGAGGGTTACTCACGTACTGCAATGTTCGGTTTGCATTTTGCTCGCCGCTTGCGGGACCAAATCGTTCACCCCATCCGACAAACATATTCAGCAGAGCAGCGATGCTCCTGTCGTCACGGGTAAAATCCCCCAGCCCAGCAAGCGTCCTGCTGTCCTACCGCCGCCCAAACCGGCGGTCAAAGTCGAAACCTACAACGTTGTTGTCTCCAGCGTCCCCGCACGCGAAATATTGTTTGCCCTGGCACGCGATGCCAAGATCAATATCGATATCGCTCCGGGAATTGAGGGTGTTGTCACCCTGAACGCCATCAACCAGACCTTGCCGCAAATTCTGGATCGCATTTCCAAACAGGTGGATATGCGTTACGAACTGGAAAACAACAACTTGATCGTAATGCCTGACCTGCCTTTCCTGAGAAGCTACAAGATCAATTATGTGAACATGTCGCGCGAGTCGGATGGCGGCATATCGAACACAACCCAGGTCGGTAACGGATCGACGGCAGGCGGCGCCACCAGTAACAACTCGCAACTCTCCATCAAGAACAGCTCCAAGAATCATTTCTGGGAAACGCTGGAAAAAAACGTCAAGGACATCCTGAGGGAAACCGACAAGGAAATCGTCGTTTCGCGCCGTTCCTCGAACAGGGAGGAGAAGGCAACCAAGGATAAGGATAAAGGCGAGAAGGAGAACGACTCAACTGACAAGGAGTCCAAAACCATCAGCGGCGAAAAAGCCTATAGGGATTACCAGACACTGCAAGCTGCATCGGTCATTTCCAGCCCTGAAGCAGGCATCATCACCGTGCGTGCTACCAGCAAACAGCATGCAAAGATTCAGGAATTCATCTCACAAGTCATGCGCAATTCCAGTCGCCAGGTATTGATCGAGGCAACCATCGCCGAAGTACGCCTCAACAACAACTATCAGCAAGGCATCGACTGGTCCAGACTGCGCCTCGGCGCGAAAGGCTTCGGTTTGGCCCAAAGCGGATCGGCCGCTTTACCGTCCACCAATACCGGCAGTATGCTGGTACTGGACTACCTGAATCCCACATCGAAACTCGGCAATCTGAGCGCGTCCGTGTCCCTGCTTGATTCGTTCGGAGATGTCAAAGTGCTCTCCAGCCCCAAGATCAGCGTGATGAATAACCAGACCGCGATGCTACGCGTGGTAGACAATCTGGTGTACTTCACTATCAAGGCCGACACCACCGCCAACCAGACCACCACCACCACCACTTACACGACGACCCCTGTCACTGTCCCCACCGGGTTCACCATGAGCGTGACGCCGCAGATCAGCGACAGCGATACCGTGCTGCTCAACCTGCGCCCATCCATCACCCGCCTGATAGGCTATGTCAATGACCCGAATCCTTCTCTAGCCAATCCTTGCGGACCAACTGCGCCCTGCCCGAGTCAAGGGGTCGTGAGCAGGATTCCGCAATTGCAGACACGCGAAATGGAATCAGTACTCAAGCTCGAAAACAATCAGATCGCGATCATGGGCGGGTTAATGCAGGATGAGATCAACAACCTGAGCGATGAAGTCCCGTTGCTGGGCAGCATCCCGGTCGCAGGCAACTTGTTCAAGAACCGCAATGACACCAAGAAAAAGACCGAACTGGTGATTTTCCTGCGCCCGGTGGTTATCAAGGATGCCAGTCTTAATGGCGATTTCCGTTCGTTCCGCAACAACCTGCCGGATACGGATTTCCTCAAGCCTGAAAACGAGAAGAAATAGTTATGAGCCTGTTACTCGATGCGCTGAAAAAATCCGGCGATAAACAACAGCAGGGTACCGGACTTTCCAACCTGACGCTGGAGGAGGTGCCTGAGTCGCACGCATCTGCATCATCGTCAACAACAGCGTCGTCCAGAATAGCAGGGGAAACCATGTTTGCTGCCAAGAAAAAAAAACCGGCCCCTTCCTTCCGCTGGAAACTGGGTCTGGTACCCACGACCTTGTTGTTCGCCTTGATATTTGGATCGGGTTACGGTTATTACGTCTGGCTTGAAATACAGCCTCCGAAACGGCATGTCGCACAGCGTACCGTTCCGCCGCCAGCACCCCGGCCTGCCGCTGCTCCAGCCAGAACTGCCGCTCCCGCACTGGTACCCTTTATCCCGCCGCAGGAACCATCAACTCCCGCACAACCGGTGGTAACGGCAAAAAAAGAAAATTTCGATGCCCCACGCGTCAAACCGGAAGTGACCAGACAACGCAGCAGTGCCGCTCAAAAGAGGGTCCGCATTCGCCGCAAAGTGACAGCCGATACTGTCACGCCAGCATTGCTTGACGCATACCAGGCCTATCAACGCGGCGACTATGTCGTTGCCGCGCAGGGTTACCGTCAGGTTTTGGGCAAGGATATGCACAACCGGGATGCCCTGCTCGGCCTGGCCGCAATCGCCCAACAGCAGGGACAGGAAGAGGCTGCGCAGCAATATTACCGCCAGTTACTGGTACTGAACCCGCGTGATCCCGCAGCATTGACGGCATTGATGACTTATGCCCCGGATGATGGCAACACGGAAAGCCGCCTCAAAACCCTGCTGGCAGATCAGCCGCGTTCCAGTGCTTTGCATTTTGCCTTGGGCAATTATTACGCCGATATATCGAGCTGGAGCGACGCTCAGCAGTATTATTTCAATGCGTTCACATTGGATCCAGCCAATGCCCAGTTCGCATTCAATCTGGCAGTAAGCCTGGATCACCTGGGCCAGCGCAAACTTGCTGCCCGGTACTATCAACAAGCTGTGCTACTCGATAAATCCGGCAAGTCCGGATTCGACCACGCCCAAGCGCAACAACGTCTGAATGAACTGACCTCCGTCCAATAAGGAAGAAGATGGCTGCACCGCAACAACAGACCCAGCAGCCCATCGGGCATTTGCTGATAGCAAAGGGGGTGATCAGTGAAGACCAACTTCGCATCGCCACCCAGGAGCAGAATAAAACCCCGCAACCGTTGGGCCGGCTGCTGGTACGTCTCGGTTTTTTGTCTGAAGCGACCATCCGCGATGTGTTGTCCGAAAACCTTGGCCAGGAAAGCGTTGACCTTGCCAACGTCCTCGTCGACCCGGCTGCCATCACGCTGGTTCCCAAGGAAATCGCCCGCCGCTACATCCTGTTGCCGCTGTCGGCCGATAGTGCCAACAAGACGCTGACCATTGCCATTGCCGATCCGGACAACATTATTGCGCTAGATCAGGTGCGCGCGTTGCTACGCGATGAATACCGCCTGGTCACCCAGCTTGCAAGCGAATCAGACATCCTGCGCGCCATCGACCAGTACTACGGTTTCGAACTGTCCATCGACGGCATCCTGCACGAGATCGAACCGGGCGAGATGGATCACCAGAACCTGCAACAGGGAGTGAATGAATTCAGCCAGCCGGTGGTGCGCCTGATCGACGCCCTGCTTACCGAGGCCGTTCAACAGAGCGCTTCGGATATTCACTTCGAACCGGAAAGCAGCTTCCTGCGCATCCGCTATCGCGTCGACGGCGTATTGCGCCAGGTGCGCAGCCTGCACAAGAGCTTCTGGCCTGCCATGGTGGTGCGTCTGAAAGTCATGAGCGGCATGAACATCGCCGAAACGCGCGCGCCGCAGGATGGTCGCATCTCACTGCGCTTGTCCGGACGTCCTATCGATTTCCGTGTCGCCTCGCACCCGACGTCATTCGGGGAGAACCTGGTGCTGCGTATTCTGGATCGGCAAAAAGGCCTGATGCCGATCAACCAGCTCGGTTTGGACGAGAGCGCGCTCAACACACTCAAAACCATCATCGCCAAACCCGAGGGCATCGTGCTGGTGACCGGCCCCACCGGTAGCGGCAAGACCACCACGCTGTATTCAGTGCTGAACCACGTCAACACAGAGTCTGTGAATATCATGACCCTGGAAGACCCGGTGGAATATCCCATCCCGTTGATCCGCCAGAGTTCGGTGAACGAAGCGGCAAAGCTGGACTTCGTAAACGGTATCCGTTCCATGATGCGCCAGGATCCCGACATCATCCTGGTCGGCGAAGTTCGCGACCACCCGACCGCCGAAATGGCATTCCGTGCCGCTATGACCGGCCACCAGGTATATTCGACACTGCATACCAACTCCGCCATCGGTGCGATCCCGCGCTTGCTCGACATCGGCATTCTGCCGGACATCATGGCAGGCAACATTATCGGCATTCTCGCCCAGCGCCTGGTACGCATATTGTGCCGTCACTGCAAATACCCGTAC
The DNA here is from genome assembly GCA_050303535.1 of Sideroxydans sp. GTDB lineage: Bacteria > Pseudomonadota > Gammaproteobacteria > Burkholderiales > Gallionellaceae > Sideroxyarcus. Next base: position 22,073 of record JBNLBY010000007.1, read on the forward strand.
CACCCGGATCACGGCGAATGCAAGATACTCGGTGTAAGCCCTGACGAAAACATCACCATCTACCGTGCCGCCGGCTGCGATCTCTGCCACCATCAGGGTTACACCGGCCGCCAGGCAATCATGGAAATACTCAAGCTGGACAGCGAAATGGATGATCTGATTGCGCGCCGTGCCAGCATCCGCGATCTGAAAAACAACGCTCTGGAGCATGGCTTCCGCCCACTGGCACAAGATGGCATACGTCGCATCCTGCAGGGCGTCACTTCCATTGCCGAAGTTTCGCGTGTGGTCGATCTGACCGACCGGATGTAGGCCGACACCATGGCACTATATTCGTACAAAGCCATCGACAGTACCGGCAAAACGGCCAAAGGCCTGCAGGATGCCGCCAACATGATCGACCTCGAACAGCGTTTGAAGCGCGGCGGCCTCGACCTGATCAGCGCCAAGGAACAGGAAAACTCCATTTCCTTCGGCATCGGACGGGTCAAACGCGCCGACCTCATCACTTTTTTCTTCAACCTCGAACAACTCGTCCGTGCCGGTGTTCCCCTGCTGGAATGTCTCGGCGACCTGCGCGACACCATGGAAGAGCCCGCTTTTCGCGAAATCATTGCCAGCATGGTGGAATCCATCCAGAGCGGAAAAAAACTCTCCCAGGCAATGTCGGAACATCCCAATGCCTTCGACAAAATCACTGTCAGCCTGACCCGTGCGGGAGAGGAAAGCGGACGTTTGGTAGATGTTTTCGCCCACCTTACCGAATCACTCAAGTGGCAGGACGAAATGGCCTCGCAGACCAAAACCATGATGATCTATCCCGCATTCGTCGGTACAGTGGTTCTGGCTATTACCTTTTTCCTGATGATTTATCTGGTACCGCAACTGGTCGGTTTTATCAAGGGCATGGGACAGGAAATCCCCATTCAAACGCGCATATTGCTGGCAACTTCCGCCTTCTTTGTCGAATACTGGTACCTCATCCTGCTGACGCCACCCGTACTGTATGGCGTATTCAAAGCTGCACTCATCTTCAACCCGAATCTGCAATACCATCTGGACAACTTCAAGCTTCACGTGTGGCCGACCGGACCCGTCCTGCGCAAAATCATCCTGGCGCGCTTCGCCAACACCTTCGCCATGATGTACAGTTCGGGCATCAGCATTCTGGAATGTATCTCCAACTCGCGTGACCTGGTCAATAACATGGTAATTGCCACTACCCTGCAAAACGTGATGTATGAAATCGAAGCCGGCAAGAACCTGACGCAGAGTTTCCAGCAGACCGGTATTTTCCCCGCGCTGGTGGTGCGCATGCTGAAAGTAGGCGAAGCTACCGGACAGCTTGATCAGGCCCTGCTCAATGTCAGTTATTTTTACGACCGTGATGTCAGGGACTCAATCAAAAAGATACAGGCATTGATCGAGCCGACCATGACCATCATCCTGGGCACGCTGCTGGGCTGGGTGATGCTGTCGGTACTTTCGCCCATCTACGACCTCATCAGCAAGGTGCAATTGTAAATGGCCCATACCCTGCTTTTCCTCAGCTCTGAATCCTTCTACGCATCCATCTGGATCGGCGGCAAGTTGAGTACGCCACTTTATTTCACCAATGATGCCAACGGGCGCAAACATTTTTCCGACTTTCTGAGACAACGCCGCGACCCAGTCTATCTGCTGGTGGACGTCATTGAAGAAGATTTCCGCCTGGAAACCGTGCCGCATCTGACCGGTTCCGCCCGTACAAACCTGCTGGAAAGAAAGTTCGAACAGTATTACCGCGGCAATCCGTTCCGTCAGGCCACACTGTTGCGCCGCCAAAAAGAGGGCCGCCGCGACGACGACATGCTGTTCTCGGCACTGACCAACCCACAGCGTATCTCGCCCTGGCTGGATACGTTGCTTGCAAACCAGACCCCGCTTGTTGGCATCTACTCGCTACCCAATATCAGCACACCATTGCTCAAGGACATAGCCTCGGATCATATACTGTTGCTATCCTGGGAAAAGGATGCCGGGCTGCGACAGACCTACTTCAACAACAAAAGCCTGCACTTCTCACGTCTGATCCCGATCAACATCGGCAATTCATTCAGCGAATCCGTCGTCGCCGAAACGCCACGTACCCAGCAATATCTTAAAAGCCTGAGTCTGCCGCCTCCGGGCGAAATACTGGAAGTTCTCATTATCTGCCACGCCAGGGACCGTACTGATTTGCAGTCCAAACTCGAAAACAGCAACGAGTTGCATTACACCTACCTGGATATTCAGGAATTGGGCCAGCACATTAAATTCAAAGGCAGTTTTGCCGATTCGGATGCCACACCGCTGTTTCTGCACCTGCTTGCCAGCAAAGCGCCAGGCAGCCATTACGCCAGTTCCGAACACACGCATTTCTACCTGCTGTGGCAATTACGGCTCCTCATGTTTGCCCTCGCCGCATTGGCGATTTCCATCAGCGTGCTATGGAGCAGCATGTCTCTATGGCAGGGACGGGGGTACGTTACCGATACAGATCCGCTCAGCGCGCAGATTGAAAGCATCAATCAGCAAACGCAAAACATTCAACGTAGTTTTGACAACACCTCTGTTCCTGCTGCTGACATGAAAACCGCAGTTTTACTGGCGCGCAAGCTGAACAAATATACACCTCCACCAGAAGAGTTTCTGCAAGGCCTGACATTCGCCCTGGATACTTTCACCAGGATCAATGTCGAAAAACTTGTCTGGCAGACCAGCGCTGCAGATGCTGCACCTTCCGTCTACCCGGCACAGGTCATCACCTTCGAAGGCAACATTACCGACTTCGGCAACGATTACCGCATCGCGCTCGATTACCTGGATCGCTTCCAGCAAGCGCTCGTTCAGCAGGGGTATACTGTTATTGCACAAAAGCTGCCGCTGGACATCAGCTCCAAAGGCAGCATTAGCGGAGACATCCGCAAGAGCGAGGGCAGTCCCGCCCTGTTCACGCTGAAGATCATCTGGAGACAGAAAGAATGAGCTTCTCCTCAGCCGACCTGCCAATACTCAAGTGGAGCCTGGGCGCATTGACGCTCAGTCTCATCCTGAGCACCGGCATTATTTTCCTGAGCGATCGTTACATGGAACAGTCGCTCAAAGCACGCCAGACCGCTCAGCAAAGGCTCGCCAATGCCCGCACCCAATTGCTTTCCGCACAAAGCGACAAAGAAAACATGTCCACATATGCGTATGAATACAACTCCCTGCTGTTACAGAAAGTCGTCGGCGACGAACAACGGCTTGACTGGCTCGAAGGACTGGAAAAAATGCGCCAGCAAGGCATTGTTCTCGACTTCAAATACACCATTGCCCCGCAACAGAATTACACCCCCAACCCTCCGCTTGATGCCGGCAACTTCAGACTCAGCCGTAGCAGTATGGCGTTACAAATCGATCTGCTGCATGAAGAACAACTATTGCGTGTTTTCGCCGAAATGCGCAACAAGATAAAGGGCTGGTTCATGATCGATGGCTGCTCGATCTCCCGAGCCGGAACCGCCGATGAAATTGCCCCGCTCAAAGCAGAATGCACCGGAGGCTGGTTCACCATGAAAAACAGGAACGCGCCATGAACAAATACGCGCTACCGCTCCTGCTGCTAACCCTGTTCGGCCTGTTCCCCATAGCTCATGCAGCCGAATTCGGACGTCTGTTCTTCACCCCGCAACAACGCCAGCAACTGGATATGACGGGAAACAGCGGCGATAACCGGCAGCGCAATTACATCATCGTCAACGGCGTCGTCCAGAGAAAAGGCGGTAAACGCACTATCTGGATCAATGGTACAGCCCAAACCACCGAACCGGACAATGACAAGACGCCTACCACCGTGCCCGTCGACGTGCCGGGAAAATCGCGAACTGTACGACTTAAGGTCGGGCAAAAGCTGATGCTGGACTCGGTACCAGGAGAAGAAACGCCTGCCCTGGACGCAAACGAATAGCAGGGTGCATCATGTATTTATCGTGTACCCCCATTCTCAAAAAGCGGCAACGCGGTGCTGCATTTATGGTAATGCTGATCATCCTGGTGCTTGGCGCCGCAACTGTATTGGTCACCTCGTTGAATAGTACCGGCGCCAAGATAGAGCGCGACGTAAAAACCACAGAAGCGTTGGCTCTGGCAAGGGATACGCTGATCAGTGAGGCTGCAATTGAAGTTGATCTTGCAAATCACCATTATCCTGGCAGCCTGCCTTGTCCCGACACTAATAATGATGGCTCGGCAGATGCGGGAGGCAACGGCATCGACTGCTCGCAATATATTGGCCGACTGCCATGGAAGACGCTCGGCCTCCCGGATCTGCGCGATGCATCCGGCGAGCAGCTGTGGTACACCCTTTCGCGCAACGTGCGGCGGTATGCCTCTGTCATCCCACTCAACAGCGATACGGCAGTTACAAACGATGCCAGCAACCTGAATGTTTCAGGCCCCATTCTGGAAAACAACCTGCTGGCGATCGTTTTTGCGCCTGGAGACAACGTCAGCGGACAAAGCCGTTCCGGCAATACCGCAGCCTGCTCAACGACAGGTGACTCGCGAGAGGAAAACCGTTGCGCCGCCAATTATCTCGAAGGCAGCAACAGCAACCAGAGTGACAACACCACCCAGAACCTGAACTACGAAAACAAAAACGCGGCAGTCCAGCTAAACGACCGTCTGGTCACCGTCTCACGGGATCAGTTGATGGAAAGAACCGAGAAACGCGTAGGCGGCGAGATCCGCAACATATTAAAAACCTACTACGATGCATGGGGGGCATTTCCCTTCCCTGTGCCTTTTAATAATCCTTCGACCTCCACCTTCAATGGACAACAAGGCTATTATGAAGGCTTATTGCCTATTGGAAATCTCTTACGCAACGCGACATCGCTTTCTTGGAATACAAGTCCTGCACCGCACTACTATATCGATGGGGTCGATTCAGGAACCTGCTATTTCGACAGTGGCGCAGTCAGTAACTCACGCCTACGGTGCATCAGCAGCAGTATAACCATATCCGCCGGAGCAACTGTCACTTTCACTGGAACCCTGCTTGGTGTCGGTTTCGGCTTCTGGAGGCCACACAACTTGGCTTCTACATCAGAATTTCGCGTTAGGGACAATGTTGGAAGCAATGTCCTTGCATCCGACAAATTTGTTAATCCAACCATCACCAGGTCATTGAATTCTAATGGCAGTGCAACTATCACTTTTTCAGGAATAATGAAAAGCGGGACAACCACCGAACGAACGATTCAGCGAATTGAGTTCAGGGACATACAACGCTACGATGCTACTTACATACCAGCCTGGTTGGTTTCGGAAACCAATGATGAAAGCCCGAATTGCGACCCGAATTTTGACAGTTGCAACGACTGGTACAAACTCGCCTACTACGCCGTTGCGGATGAATACGCCCCGGGAGGGGATCACACCTGCACCCCCACGCCCTGCCTGACCGTGAACGGGCAGAATGGCGGCAGCAACGTACCGGCAGCCGTTGTCATGAGCGGGCGCACCCTGGCGGGTGCCCATCCTTCTGGGACGCTCAGTGATTATCTGGAAGGGGAGAACCAGACCACCGGCGACCGTACCTTTGAGAACCAGACACGTTCCACCACCTTCAACGACCAGGTAATCATCATCTCGCCATGAACAAACCCGCCTTTGACAAATCAAGGTCTGCCCATCTCGGTTTCTCGCTGGTCGAGATGGCCATCGTGCTGGCCATCGTTACCCTGCTCCTGGCAGGATTGCTGCCCTCCCTTTCCGGACAGATTGAACAGAGCCGGAGGAAAGAGACGCGCAAGATACTCGAAGAGATACAGCAGGCACTCACCGGCTATGCGATCATCAACGGCTACCTGCCCTGCCCGACAACAGCCTCCAACCCAGCCAATGCAAACTACGGTTTCGCCGACGCAAGTTGCACCAGCCCGGCAACAGAAGGGTATCTGCCATGGAAGACGCTGGGCGTCGCCGAAACCGATGCCTGGGGTACGCCGCGTTCCAACAGTGGTGATCCCTGGTTGGGTTACTGGCGCTATCGGGTGGAACCTGCCTTTGCTTCGGGTGTGTTCTCATTGACCACTCTTTCAAACACCACGCTAGATTTACAGGTCAGGGACAGCTCCAATAACCGATTGACCAATACCGGGAGCATGAACACTCCGATTGCCATCGTATTCTCGACCGGCCCGAATCTGACGGCAGACGGCCAGAATGCCTCATACGAGCAAACCACGAATGCCACTTACCAGAGCGACACCCCCTCCACGACCTTCGACGACATCACCATCTGGATCAGCCGGCCCGTTTTGTTCAGCCGCATGGTACAGTCAGGCAAACTGCCCTAAGCCCTGCGCCAGGTCGTTCCCTGCGGACCATCCTCAAGCACGATTCCGGCATCCAGCAATTCCTGGCGGATGCGATCCGCTTCGGCGAAGTTTTTAGCTTTCTTGGCGGCGATGCGCGCTTCAATTTGCGCATGAATGGCGGCATCATCCAGCCCGCCTGCTGCGCTCGCACCCCCTTGCAGGAATGCCTGTGCATCACGTTGCAGCAGACCCAGCACGCCTGCCAATGCTTTTAACTGACTTGCAAGTTGCGCTGACTGGCTGCGGTTCACTTCATTTGCGAGGTCGAACAGCACGGCAACTGCTTCCGGCGTATTGAAGTCATCGTCCATCACTGCCTTGAAGCGTTGCGCATGTGTCTCGCTCCAATCCACTTCCGTTGCAGCAGGAGCCGATTTGAGCGCTGTGTAGAGCCGCGTCAGCGCCCCCTTGGCATCATCCAGGTGCGCATCGGAGTAGTTCAGCGGACTGCGATAATGCGTACGCAGAATGAAGAAGCGCACGACTTCGGCGTCGTATTTTTTCAGCACTTCGCGAATAGTGAAAAAATTGCCGAGACTCTTGGACATTTTTTCGTTGTCCACGCGCACGAAGCCATTATGCATCCAGTAATTCACGTACTGACAGCCATGCGCGCCTTCGCTCTGTGCGATTTCGTTTTCGTGGTGCGGAAACTGCAAATCGGCACCGCCACCGTGGATATCAAAATGCTTGCCCAACAATTCAGAACCCATCGCCGAACATTCGATATGCCAGCCGGGCCTGCCCTTGCCCCATTTCGAATCCCATTTCACTTCGTCCGCCTCTTCGTCTTTGGCGTGTTTCCACAGCACGAAATCGAGCGGATCATTTTTGTCGGAGGCGATTTCCACGCGTTCCCCTGCGCGCAGGTCTTCCAGCGATTTGCCGGACAGCTTGCCGTAACCTTCGAACTTGCGCACCGCGTAGTTCACATCGCCGTCCGCTGCCTGATAGGCCAGACCGTTCTTCTCCAGTTGGGCTATCATTTCCAGCATCTGCGGAATGAATTGTGTGGCACGCGGTTCATGGTCGGGGGGCAATATCCCCAGCGCTGCAATATCCTCGTGCATCGCGTCGATGAAACGCTGCGTAAGTGTGTGGATGGATTCCCCGTTCTCCGCCGCGCGCTTGATGATCTTGTCGTCAATATCGGTGATGTTGCGCACATATGTCACGTCGTAGCCGGAGGCCTTTAACCAGCGATACACCAGATCGAACACGGCCATCATTCGGGCATGACCGATATGGCAATAGTCATATATGGTCATCCCGCACACGTACATGCGCACCTTGTTGTCTTCAATGGGTTTGAAATCCTGCTTGTCTCGGACGAGTGTATTGTAGATTTTCAGCATTGCCTGGATATTGTTAATTCTTCAAATACGGGGTTCTGACTATACGCCACGCACCAGCAATACCGGCATGCTCGCGCTACGCATCACGCCTTCTGCCACACTTCCCATCAACAAATGGTTCAGTCCTTTGCGTCCATGCGTTCCAATCACCAGCAAGTCGGCCAGCCATTGCTCTGCTTCCTTGCTGATCACGGTACCGATACGTCCGTTACAGTCTTCAATCAATCTGGTTTCCACATTGACCCCGGATTCAGTCACGCGGTGCTTGTCCTTCTGCAGCAAGTGTTTCCCGGATTCAATAAGCGCCTTTGACATGTCTTCCATCGGGAATGGCGCCACACCCTCCATGTTCCAGATAACAGGCATTTCCTCGCAAACATTGATCAGAAGCACAGTCGAGTCCATCAGTTTGGCAAGTTTGATGGCCTCACTTAAAGCCATGGTCGATGTATCGCTGCCATCTACTGCAACTGCAATTCGCTTGTACATGAAAGCCTCCTTTAGCCCTGCTATTTCGCCCAGGAATCACGTAATGTCACGGTACGATTAAACACCAGCCTGCCACCGGGTTGATGGTCGCGGCGGTCGGTCACAAAATAGCCCAGACGCTCGAACTGGTAGCGCGTTTCAGGCGCCGCATCTTTCGCAGCGGCTTCCACCCAGCCCTGCACTACGGTAAGCGATCCCGGATTGATGAAATCGAGGAAATCCTTCTCCTTGTCCGCGTCGGGTTCCTCAACAGTAAACAGGCGGTCATACAGGCGAATCTCAGCCGGTAGCGCATGCTCGCACGACAGGAAATGGATCACGCCTTTCACCTTGCGTCCTTCCGGATTCTTGCCCAGAGTGTCGTGGTCGATACTGCACTTGAGTTCGATAACCTTACCGTTCGCATCTTTCACTGCTTCGTCGCAACGCATCACATAGCTGTGGCGCAGGCGTACCTCGCCACCCAGGGTAAGACGTTTCCATCCGGACGGCGGCACTTCGGCAAAGTCGTCGGCCTCGACAAACAATTCTTTGCCGAACGGCACGACTCGCTTTCCCAGCTCCGGCTGGTTGGGATGAAAATCGGCTTCACGCGCCTGCGCGCCGTCGAAATTGGTAATGGTCACCTTGAGCGGGTTGATCACTGCCATCACGCGCGGTGCACGCAGTTCCAGGTCCTCGCGGATCGCGCCTTCCATGACCGCCATATCGACAGTGTTCTCGCTCTTGGAAACGCCGATACGTTTGGCAAATTCACGGATGCCCTCCGGCGTATAGCCACGACGGCGCATGCCGCTGATGGTAGGCATGCGCGGATCATCCCAGCCATTTACGTGTTTCTCGGTCACCAGTTGCAACAGTTTACGCTTACTGGTGATGGTGTAGTGCAGATCCAGCCGCGAAAACTCGATCTGCTGCGGATGGCAGGGAACGGTGATGTTGTCCAGTACCCAATCGTAAAGCGGACGGTGATCCTCGAACTCCAGCGTACAGATGGAATGGGTGATGCCTTCCAGCGCGTCGGAGATGCAGTGTGTGTAATCGTACATCGGGTAGATACACCATTTGTCGCCGGTGCGAATGTGATGTGCCCTTTTTATGCGATAAATGACTGGATCGCGCATATTGATGTTGGGCGAGGTCATGTCGATTTTCGCGCGCAGCACCATGGCGCCATCGGCAAATTCGCCGTTCCTCATACGTGCAAACAGATCGAGGTTCTCGGCCGCAGGACGGTCGCGGTTCGGACTGGGCTTGCCAGGCTGCGTCAGCGTACCGCGATATTCGCGCATCTGTTCCGGCGTGAGATCGTCCACGTAAGCCAGATTTTTGTTGATCAATTCCACCGCGTAACCATATAGTGCCTCGAAATAATCCGATGCCCAGCGCACTTCGCCATTCCATTTGAAGCCCAGCCAGCGTACATCCTCCTGGATGGATTGCGCATACTCCTCGCTTTCTTTCTCGGGATTGGTGTCGTCAAAGCGCAGATTGCACAGCCCCTTGTAGTCTTGTGCCAGCCCGAAGTTCAGGCAGATGGATTTGGCATGGCCGACATGCAGATAGCCGTTCGGTTCCGGCGGGAAACGCGTAACGATATGCTTGTGCTTGCCGCTGGCAAGGTCGCCATCGATAATCGTGCGAATAAAATTGGAAACAGGTGCGACGGATGTGGGTGCTTTGCTGCTCATTTCTCTCAAAAAGTGTCGGCAAGGTAAGGTGCAGAATTCTACCTGAAAACCATCCTCCCCATGCCGAGGTGCAATCCATGTAAGCCCGGCGCATATTTGGTAGAATCGTTCACCTATTTGAATTGGCGATGCCATTGCAACTCAGGGCATCCGGAATAACCATACGATGAAGATGTTTAAACAGTTTAACCGAGCCGCTGTATTAGGTCTCCTGCTTGCGATCACCATTCCCGTTCAGGCAGATGACTTGCAGGATGCCAACAAACTGTTCAAACAGAAGCAATACGGGCAGGCTCTGAGCAAGGTCAACGCTTTCCTCGCTGCCAACCCCAAAGATGCGCAGGCGCGTTTTCTCAAAGGGTTGATCTTTACCGAACTGAACAGCACAGACAAGGCTATCGAGATTTTCACAGGCCTTACCGAGGACTATCCTGAATTGCCCGAACCTTATAACAACCTTGCAGTCATTTACGCCGGGCAAGGTAAATATGAAAAAGCGAAAAATGCCCTGGAAATGGCGATACGCACCCATCCGACCTATGCCACTGCTTACGAAAATCTTGGCGACATCTACGCAAAAATGGCAAGCCAGGCCTACGACCGGGCGCTGCAACTGAATAAAAACAATGCCAGCACAAAAACAAAACTGGCATTGATCCGCAAGCTTTTCGGCAATAATGCACGTACTGCCAAGCCAAAGGCTGGCGCAAGAACCCGAACTGCACCGCCCAAGCCTGCTGTTACCGTACTCGAAAGAGAAATCAGCAATGAGGTACTGAAGGCCACCCTTGACTGGGCTGCCACATGGTCCGCAAAAGACATCGATAAGTACCTTGCGTTTTACACCAAGGATTTCAAAATGCCGGGCGCCAGCCACAGCGCATGGGTAGCGCAACGCAAAGCACGCCTTGCTGACCCCAAGTTCATCCAGGTCAAAGTACTCGACGCCAGGACGACAGTCGTGAATGACAATCAAGTGAGTGTCAGCTTCAGGCAACATTACCGCTCCAGCGGCCAGAACAGCAGTTTCCGCAAGACGCTGGATTGGGTGAAAATAGATGGACAATGGCTGATCGCCCAGGAGCATTCAGGAAATTAGGTCGTGCCCATTCACCCTGATCCGATGGCGGCCGTACCGACCAAGACTGCAAAAGCAATAACTTTACCAACCGCATGAGCAGGCGCCAGTACTGGATCAAACTGGACGGGCGTTGCTGATCATCCCATGAAGGAGATGTTTGAATGAAATCAATCCGTATCGTATTCGCATTTATACTGGCCGGACTCTGTGTCCTGCCCGTACAAGCCGCTTCCACTCACGCAACCAAAGGAAAAATGAAAATGGTAAAACTGCATACCAACCAAGGCACCATCACCCTGCAACTTAACGCCGAGAAAGCACCCGTCACCGTGCAAAACTTTCTCGACTACGTAGACAGCGGCTTTTACAGCAATACCGTATTTCATCGTGTCATCCCCAATTTCATGATCCAGGGTGGCGGTTTCGAACCGGGTATGGCTCAAAAAAAGACCAATGCGCCAATCAAGAATGAAGCAGCGAACGGCCTGAAAAATGACACCTATACCATTGCCATGGCTCGCACGGGCGATCCACATTCCGCCACCGCACAATTCTTTATCAACACCAAAGACAACGGTTTCCTGGATTATCCCGGACAGGATGGCTGGGGCTATTGCGTTTTCGGAAAGGTCGTTGAAGGTCAGGAAGTCGTCGATGCCATCGGCAAAGTCAAGACCGGCAATAGTCATGGCCATCAGGACGTTCCGCTTGAGGACGTCATCATCACCAAAGCAGAAGTAGTCAAATAAGGACACAGGATACGGGATACAGGGTTCAGTGAGAGTGGCGGTATCCTGAATTCCTTATCCTGAATTCCTTATCCTGAATCCTGAAATGTCACACTCCCTGCTCATTTCTGATTTGCACTTAAGCAACGATCATCCGCACAGCACGGAGTTGTTCTTGAGTTTCGCCGCCAATATTGCACCCAAGGCTGAAGCGCTTTTCATCCTGGGCGATCTTTTCGAATATTGGGCTGGCGATGACGATCTGGACGACCCGTTTCATCAAGGTATTTGCGCTGCCTTGCGCGAATTGAGCGCGCGCGATACACGTATTTTCATCATGCATGGCAATCGTGATTTTCTGATGGATAAAAAGCTGGGATCAGCCTGTAATGCAATCCTGCTCGAGGACCCGACCCTGATCGACCTCTATGGGACGCCCACTCTCCTCACCCACGGCGATACGTTGTGCACGGACGATACCGATTATCAGTATTTCCGGAAAATGGTGCGCGATGACTCATGGCAAAAACAGTTCCTGTCGCAACCCCTGGCGCTACGCAAAACGCAAATAGAACAATTGCGCCTGCAAAGTGAATCGGAGAAACACGGCAAGGAAATGGCTTTGATGGATGTGAATACTGAAACTGTGGATGAATTGTTGCGTCTGTACAGCTACCCTCGCCTCATACACGGCCACACTCACCGGCCGGCAAAACATCTGCACCATGTCGATGGGCATACCTGTACGCGCTGGGTACTGGGGGACTGGGACGATAAAGCCAACGCTCTGCGCTGTGATCAGAGCGGCATACAATGGGCGGACATACCGGCCTGATTTTCCGGCAATCACACGGCCCGGTTATCCGTAATTCAGCTTCATTCCTGCCGCCGGTTCCCGATGGTTACGTTGCAGGTGTTCGCAAACGCCAAGGAACTGATTGAAAAACCACATGTATTGATGGACACCGCCTCACGTGCAATGGCCATTCGCAGTAACGTTATTTAGCGTTTTCCCAGGCATCACCTGACGGGATATCCGGAATCAGCGTGCTGTGATATTCAAACAGTCGCATCAATGCGGAGACAATGGGCATGGGGAAACCCTGGCGTCCGCCTCGGTCATCAAAAATGGTCTTGCTGAGATACTCTTGCAACCCGCGCTTTCCCCACATTAGCGCAATTTTTTCTGCAACTTTTGGAAAGTGCTGTTGAAGCAGGGAATAATCAGGCACAAGTCCTGACGGCAATACCGGTTGTTGTACTTTAGGATTAACTATATTGATTGCCATATCTACCCATCCTTAACAAATAGCAGAATTCAATTTGAGGGTATCCATTGATACGTTTCACCGGCCGAACATGAAGCCTGTGAAAGAAGGGGATACGCCAGATCATAATTTAACACGAAAAACCCTACTTTCATATACGGTAAATACTGGTCCGCACATCCCGCGTATCAGACTGAAAACACGACAGAAACCAATCAATGATATTTCCCGCTACACAAATGCCCGCAAGGCGAACCATTGCGGTCGCCATCCATCAGAACGATCATTTTATGAATTAAAAATCCAGGCCTGAGCGACCAACACCAAGCAACAATACAGCGAGCAGGGATCTCATATCAGAAGGGTCTTAACCACCGCCAGACAAAGGAGTGTATAGCCGGCTGCAATGATGTCATCAAACATCACACCCAGCCCACCATGCCAGGTTCTGTCGAAATGCCGAATGGGTTCCGGCTTGACGATATCGAAAAAGCGGAAAAGCGTGAATGCCAGTACCTGCCAGGCTATACCTTCCGGCGTGAAAAAGAGAACCAGAACGAATGCAACAATCTCATCCCAGACAATGCCACCGTAATCTGCCACCCCAAGCGCCTTGCCGGTAATCCCGCACGCCCACACACCAAAAAAGAATGCCCAGACCAGCATCAGAAGAAACATCGCTTCGCTCAACTGTGACGCAAGATACCAGTACACGGGAAAGGCCATCAGCGTACCTGCAGTACCAGGAGAACGTGGAAACAGACCAGCACCGAATCCAAATGAAAAAAAATGAACGGGGTGGCTGAACAAAAAACCCCAGGATGGCTGAATTTTCAAATGATTATTTGAAGTGGTCATAACCGCGTTCCTTGATATTCATCATGTTTCCCTCTGCCGTACACACCGCGCATCTCTTGTCTGCATTGATGCTGCCGATGCGCGTGAGCGACAGTTGCAACTTCAATGCAATCGCCTTGATCTCTTCATATTTTGCAGTTGAAGCAGTAAAACACAATTCATAATCATCGCCTCCGGCCAGCACGCAATGACCAAGCAGTGATTCTTCAATGTCGTCTGCCTTTACTTTGGGGATAGCGTCAAATTTTAATGCCGCACCGACATTCGAGTTTTCCAGAATATGTCCGATATCCGCCAGCAACCCGTCTGAAATGTCGGTGGCGCTGTGTGCAATACCTCGCAACGCCAGACCTAATGCAACCCTGGGTTGCGGCTGGTACAAGGCAGCAAGGCAGGAAAGTCGATCTTCTTCGGGCAAAGTAACCTTTCCCTGCAGGTGCGCCAGTCCCAGCGCCGCCATGCCCAAGAAGCCGGACACCCAGACATCATCCCCAACCTTTGCACCATCGCGACGCAACGCTTTGCCCTCGGGCACTTCGCCCATGATGGTGACGCACAGACTGAGTGGCCCGCGCGTGGTATCGCCACCGATAAGTTCAACACCATATGTTTCCGCCAACTCAAAAAAACCTGCACTGAATCGTTTCAACCAATTCTCATCCGCACCCGGCATCGATATTGCCAGCGTCGCCCAACGCGGAGTTGCTCCCATTGCAGCCAGATCGGAAAGATTCACCGCCAGTGTCTTGTGGCCCAGCAGGTATGGATCGGTATCGGGAAAGAAGTGGGTACCGCTCACCAGCATGTCAGTGGAAATAGCCAGTTCCATGCCGTCGGCAACGCGCAATAATGCAGCATCGTCGCCCACGCCCAAAATTGCTCCCGGTGCAGAACGAGCAAAAAAACGCTGGATAAGGTCGAATTCCGACAAGGCAACTCCGATGAATTATTTCGTAGCAACCTCGTTTGCGCGTGCTTGCGCTGCCAGTTTATCCAGCACGCCATTAACAAACTTGTGTCCGTCACTACCGCCAAATGTTTTGGTCAATTCGACTGCCTCGTTGATAACAACACGATAAGGCACTTCCGGATGCTGTGTCAGTTCATATGCGCCCAGCAACAATACGGAAAATTCAACCGGACTCAATTCCTTTATGGCACGGTCCAGATGCGGAGCTATCTGTGCAGCCAGTTCCTCATGCTGCGTAATGACACCATGCAGCAATTGTCCAAAGAGGTCGTTATCATAGCGTCCCAGACTTTTTTCGTCTCGCGTCGCTTTCTCGATCAACGCAGGACTTTTGCCCGAAAGACGCCATTCGTAAATACCCTGCATCGCCAGCTCGCGCGCACGATGCCGCATGCTCTTGGCCGGACTTTTCTGCTTCACTTCATTCACGCGACGCCCTTTAACAGGTGCACCATCTCGATCGCGACCAGGGCCGCCTCGGCACCCTTCACATTCATACGCACTTCTGCCTGTTCGTCGGTATCGGTGGTCAGGATTGCATTCGCGACAGGAATGCCGCAATGCAGCTGCACCTCGCTCACGCCGCGGGCAGACTCGTTGGAAACCACTTCAAAGTGATAAGTATCGCCGCGTATCACCGCCCCCAAGGCGATGAGTGCATCGAATTTCTTGCTCTGTGCCATGGCTTGCAATACCAGCGGTATCTCCAATGCGCCCGGCACATTGGCCAGTGTAATGTCGTTTTCATTCACACCGCTTTGGACCAACTGTGCCCGGCATGCTGCCAGCAAGCCTTCACATACCACTTCATTGAAGCGACTCTGCACAATACCGATGCGCAGACCTTTACCGTCCAGATTTTGTTCGATTTCTTTCATTTTGTTTCCCTGCATTGACAATACCGTACCACTTCCAGCCCGAAGCCAGCCATGCTGGGCAGTTTGCGCGGCGTGGCGATAAGACACATCTTGCCGACGTTCAGGTCGCGCAGTATCTGCGCGCCGATACCATAATTGCGCGGATCCCATTGTGCATGATGGGACTCCGGAATTGCTGCCGCACGTACCCGCAAACTTTCCGAATCCTCTGGATGATGCATCAGTACAAGCACGCCAGCATCCGATTGACTGATTTTCTTCAAGGCATCGTGAACGCTGGTGATATTAGGCAGACTGACTTGCTCCAGAAAATCCAGCACGGACAGCGGCTCGTGCACACGCACCACCGTCTCGGTTTGCGGCTGGATATCCCCCTTCACAAGCGCCAGATGTGTGCGTTGCGTGGTCTTGTCGACATAGGTGACCAGATCAAACTTGCCATAAGCCGTTTGCACAGTGCGGCGAGCCACACGCTCAACCAGTGTTTCATTATGCATGCGATATTCGATCAAATCGGCGATGGTGCCAATCTTCAGGCCGTGCTCCTTGGCAAACGGTACCAAGTCAGGCAAGCGGGCCATTTCACCGTCTTCCTTGATGATCTCGCAAATCACCGATGCCGGCATCAAGCCGGCAATTTGTGCAAGGTCGCAACCCGCTTCCGTATGGCCGGCTCGAACCAGCACACCACCCGGACGCGCCATGATCGGGAAAATGTGGCCGGGCTGGACGATGTCAGCAGGTCCGGCATTTTTTTTCACGGCCGCCCGGATCGTTGTTGCACGGTCTGAAGCCGAAATACCGGTCGTCACACCTTCAGCCGCCTCGATAGAAACGGTAAAGTTGGTACCAAGCGGACTTTTGTTGTCGCGCGCCATATGCGAAATACCAAGCTGGCTGCAACGATCCTCAGTCAGTGTCAGGCAAACCAGGCCGCGCGCGTGGCGGATCATGAAATTGATTGTTTCAGGCGTAACGAACTCGGCCGCAAACAGCAGATCCCCCTCGTTTTCACGGTCCTCTTCATCAATCAGAACGACCATGCGTCCGGCGCTTATTTCGTCGATAATTTCGGTAATTGGTGCAATATCTGTCATGTGTTATCGCTCTGATACTCAACGTTAAATTGGCAAGGGAACAGATTCTATCATTTTGCTGCAACTCAAGTCCGGACGCGTGTAGTATTCGCAGATATATCTCAGGAAAATGCTTTTATGCTGGAAGGGTTTGCCTTTTTCATCGGAACTGTTTTTCTGGCCTATGTTTCGCGCAACGCATTGCGCATACCGAAATCGCACGGTTTTTATCGTTTCTTTGCCTGGGAATTAATGCTGATAATGATCGTGCTGAATATGGACGGCTGGTATAGCGCGCCACTCACAATTGATCAGATCGTTTGCGGGATATTGATGGCTATTTCGCTGTTGCTGGTCATAGTAAGTTATGATTCTCTCAGACAAAACGGCAAGCAGGACGACTCTCGCAACGATCCGCATTTATTGCCATTCGAAAAAACCACTGAGCTGGTTACCAGCGGAATATACCGTTTCATCCGCCATCCCATGTACAGTTCGCTTATATTTCTGGATTGGGGATTGTTCTTCAAGCAAATGTCGTGGCTGAGCGGCATCCTTGCATCAATCGCATGCATCCTTATGGTGATCGCCTCTTTTGCAGAGGAATATGAAAATATTAATTATTTTGGCGCTAAATACCAGGAATACATGAAGCGTTCCAAGCGCTTCTTGCCGTTCTTGCTGTGATTTACTTCCCATGCTAGGGTGAGCACCAGTAACAATCCATTCCACACCAACAGGAGTCGTAAGTCTATGAAGCATATACTGCTGATCACTCTGATTTCCTTGGCCTCACTTTCCCAATCCGCACAAGCTGCTGATGCCGGAGGCTACTTTGGCGCCGGACTTGCCACCAGTAGCATTTCTACAACATGTGCCGATGGCTGGTTCACCTCCTGCTATAGACCTTCATCCAATCCAAAGTCAGGCGGATTTGTTCGCATAGTCGGGGGCTTCAACTTCAACAAACACTTCGGTTTCGAGATGGGCTATTCCGATCTGGGCACATACAAGGTACATAACTCCTCCAATGTAAATCAGGGCGAGTTTAAGGCATCCGCTGTTACCTTTGCAGTCAGGGGGGGCAATATCTTCTCGAATGGATTCTCGATTTTTGGCAAATTCGGTCTGGCCAGCGTTAAAACCCAGTACACCGTCAATCCCAGCTGGACGCTGGTGGGAGATACTGATCAAAGAACAAGCGGGTATGTGCTTGGCGTGGCCGGTCAGTATGACCTCAACGAGGCTATCGGATTCCGGGTCTCTATGGAAGCGGTCAAGTACACGGATTCTGAATTCAACGCTGTCATATATGCCCCCTCGCTAATGGCCGTATTCAAGTTCTGATCATTGCCGCATGGAAACAAAAAAATGGAGCACGCTGGTGCTCCGTTTTTTATTTCTCTTCTGCCGTCAGCATGCGTTCTACATAACGCGCAATCAGATCGATCTCCAGATTCACCTTTGAGCCGGCTTTCAGTTCGTTAAGCGTCGTCACATCCAGTGTATGCGGGATAAGATTCACTTCAAATTCCGCTCCTGAAACCTGATTCACCGTAAGACTGACACCGTTGATGGTGATGGAGCCCTTAACCGCGATATATTTCGCAAGTTCATGTGGCGCACGTACTACCAGACGCCAGCTTTCTCCAATATCGCTGAACTCGACCACCTCACCCACGCCATCCACATGTCCGCTCACCATATGTCCGCCCAGACGGTCGGACAGACGCAAGGCCTTTTCCAGATTGACATGGCCACTCTGTACTTCCAGCCCGACAGTACAGTTCAGCGTCTCACGCGATACATCCACGGAAAAATCGTTGCCGTCTATCTTGATCACGGTCAGACATACACCATTAACGGCAATGCTGTCGCCGAGTTGCACATCATCCATGCCTAGTGCTTTGGTAGCAACAGTCAGACGCAGGCCGCCTTCCCTGTCCTGTGCCGATTTGATCAGACCGACATCGGCCACAATTCCACTGAACATATTCAATCCTCCTTTGAAATACTGGCAATGATGCGCAAATCGCCACCCACCTGCCGTACATCGCGCCATTGCAACGCTACGCGCTGCTGTAATTGTGCAAGTTCGCCCAGATCTGCCAGACCCCGCGCCGCATCGCCCAGCAACTGCGGCGCAAGATACAACACCAGTTCGTCCACCAGGCCCGCCTGGAGCAGCGCACCATTCAATATGCGCCCTGATTCAACGAGCACTTCGTTGATCTCACGCTGTGCCAGATTTCGTAACGCAGCAGCCAAATCCACTTTCCCGTCCGCTCCTGCCAATGTCACCACTTCTGCACCGACTGCCTGTAATGCCTGTTGTTTTGCCGCGTCTGAACTGGCGGTATAAATCAGCACCTGTTCGTCTTGCAGAATTCTTGCCGTGGGTGAAATGCTCAGCATGCTATCCAGCACCACTCGTAATGGTTGTTTCACACTTTTTATCTCGCGCACATTGAGTTGCGGATCGTCCGCTAGCACGGTACCGATCCCTGTCAGCACAACACATGAACGCGCACGCCAATGCTGCACATCGCGCCTGGCCGCTTCACCTGTGATCCATTTGCTGGCACCATTTGCCAGGGCGGTACGACCGTCCAGACTTGCTGCGATCTTGCTGCGTACCCATGGTATGCCGCGCGTCATGCGCGAAATAAAGCCGATATTCAACTCACGAGCTACTGCCTCCATCAGGCCGTATTCGACTTCAATCCCGGCTGCACGCATTCTCTGCAGCCCCTGTCCCGCGACCAGCGGATTTGGATCCTGCATCGCTGCAACCACACGCTGAATGCCCGCATCAATTAAAGCATCCGCACAGGGCGGCGTTCGTCCGACGTGACAACAGGGTTCCAGGGTCACATAGGCTGTCGCACCCTTGGCCGATTTTCCCGCTGCGCGCAAAGCATGAATCTCCGCATGCGGTTCACCGGCATACTCGTGCCAACCTTCGCCAACGAGCTTATCCTCTTTTACCAGTACACAGCCAACACGCGGATTAGGCGAGGTCGTATATCGCCCTCGCTCTGCCAGGCGTAGCGCATGAGCCATCCAGTGACTGTCTGCTGCATTCATCGCTTGTCACTTTTACGGCGCCGAACATTTTTGACGGCATCGATGGCATCGGAAAAATCGCCGACATCCTGAAAGCTCTTGTACACAGAAGCAAAACGGATATAGGCGACCTTGTCGAGCTTCAACAACTCTTTCATCACCATTTCACCGATCTGGCGCGAAGCGATCTCGCGTTCGCCAAGCGCAAAGACTTTCTGGGTGACATGATCGATGGCCGCATCGACCAGTTCGGTGGGGACCGGACGTTTGTGCAACGCACGGGCAAAACTGGTACGCAGTTTCTCGTCGTCGAACTCGCTGCGCATGCCGTTATGTTTGACCACCTGTGGCATGCGCAACTCCACCATTTCATACGTGGTAAAACGCTTGTCGCAGGACAGGCAGCGGCGGCGGCGGCGAATGCTGTCACCTTCCTCGCTTTCGCGCGTGTCAACGACCTGGGTCGCCGGATGTTTGCAAAAAGGACATCTCATAGGATTTAGGGGCTAGGAATCAGGATTGAGTAAAACCGCTTCAGACAGGGCAAGCGTCGAACCCGCCCTCAATCCTCGCTCCTCAATCCTCAGTCCTGTGTTAGCCATATACTGGAAACTGCGTCGTCAGCTTCTTCACTTCGCCAGACACACGCGCAATCACTGCATCATCGTTCGGCGCATCCAGCACATCGGCAATCAGATGCGCCAGCTTTTCGGTTTCAAGCTCCTTGAAACCACGCGTAGTCATTGCCGGAGATCCGATACGGATGCCGGAAGTCACAAAAGGTTTTTCCGGATCGTTCGGAATCGCATTTTTGTTCACGGTGATATGCGCCTTGCCCAATGCCGCTTCGGCATCCTTTCCCGTCAGCTTTTTGGCACGCAGGTCGACCAGGAACACATGGCTGTCGGTACGTCCGGAAACGATGCGTAGACCGCGCTCCGTCAACACTTTTGCCATGACGCGCGCGTTGTCAATGACCTGCTTTTGATATTGCTTGAACTCTTTGCTTGCCGCTTCCTTGAACGCAACGGCCTTGGCAGCAATGACATGCATCAGCGGACCGCCTTGCAGTGCAGGGAAGATGGCTGAATTGAGTGCTTTTTCATGTTCGGCCTTGGCCAGTATCAGGCCGCCGCGGGGGCCACGCAGTGTCTTGTGAGTAGTGGTCGTAACGAAATCGGCGATGCCGACCGGGCTGGGATAGAGGCCTGCTGCAACCAGACCGGCATAGTGAGCCATGTCCACGAACAGATATGCATCGACGCTATCTGCTATTGCACGAAAACGTTTCCAGTCGATCACCAGCGCATAAGCAGAAGCACCGGCCACGATCATTTTGGGTTTGTGCTCGTTGGCCAGCTTTTGCACCTGGTCGTAGTCGATCTCTTCCTTGTCGTTCAAACCATACTGAATGGCGTTATACAACTTGCCGCTGATATTCACTGAAGCCCCATGCGTCAGATGACCGCCATGTGCCAGGCTCATACCCAGTATTGTGTCTCCAGGTTTGAGTACAGAAACATACACACCCTGGTTCGCCTGCGAACCGGAATGCGGTTGCACATTGGCGTATTCCGCACCGAATAAGGCTTTTGCGCGATCAATAGCCATTTGCTCGGCCACATCGACGAATTCGCAACCGCCGTAATAGCGCTTGCCGGGATAGCCCTCGGCATACTTATTGGTCAACTGGCTGCCCTGTGCTTCCATCACCGCCGGACTGGTGTAATTTTCAGAGGCGATCAACTCAATATGATCCTCCTGACGACGATTTTCGTTCTGGATGGCGGCCCAAAGTTCGGGGTCGGTCGCGGCGATGGTGTTTTTACTGGAAAACATGGCGGATATTCCTAAAAATAGTTGAAAAACAGGAAGGGGCGGATTCTACCATGCCAGGCTACAGGCCTTACAAATGCTGCCTGTTGCCCCTGCCCGGTCGAATATGAACGAACCTTTTGCGCTATTGGCACTCCAACCGCCAGAGTGCTAGAATTAAACTAATTTAGGAGGAAATGCCATGAATACATCCATGAGTCTACCGATACCCTCTGCCGTTGGCAGCATTGAGGGATACGTGCAGGCTGTGAATCGCTTTCCCGTGCTGTCGCAGGAGGAAGAGTTGTCCCTGGCAACCCGCTTTAAAACGCAGAATGATTTGTCCGCCGCACGTCAGTTAGTACTCTCTCACTTGCGCGTTGTGGTTAGCGTTGCCCGCGGCTATGCCGGGTATGGCCTGCCACAGGCAGACTTGATCCAGGAAGGCAATGTTGGCCTGATGAAGGCCGTAAAACGCTTTGACCCGGAACGGGGTGTACGTCTGGTGTCATTTGCCCTGCATTGGATACGTGCCGAGATCCACGAGTACGTGATACGCAACTGGCGCATGGTGAAAATTGCCACGACCAAGGCACAGCGCAAGTTGTTCTTCAACCTGCGCAGCATGAAACAGGGCCTGGAGCCGCTCAAACCACAGCAAGTACGTGAGATTGCCCAGCAGCTCAATGTAAGCGAGCATGACGTAACGGATATGGAAGCACGTTTTGCCGGTCATGAACTGGCGCTGGAACCATTGGCTGGCGAAGAGGATGAGAGCTATGCACCCATCAACTATCTTGCCGACACTGCCGAACAGGAACCCTCCAACATCCTGGAGGCAGCCGAACGTGAACATCTGCATACCACGGGTTTAGCCCAGGCGCTGAAAAGCCTGGATGAGCGCAGCCGCCGCATCGTCGAAGCGCGCTGGCTACGTGAAGAAAATGTGGCGACCCTGCACGAATTGGCGGCCGAATTCAAGGTTTCTGCCGAACGCATCCGTCAGATCGAGCAAAAAGCCCTGAGCAAGATGCAAACGCATTTGGCACTACCTGCACCGGTTTAACTTCAATCACCAATAAAAAAAGCCGCAGAGGAAATCTGCGGCTTTTTTTATTTCACTATCCTGAGCGTCGGCTTGCCCTGTGGTGGTGGCTCATCATCCGGCGGTTCATCGCCGGTTACCCTCCCCATCGGCAAGGATTCCTGTCCCTGGAATACCAGTCCTTGCCCGGTCTCTTTGGCGAAAATACCGATAACCGCAGACATTGGAACAATAAGATGATGTGCCACGCCGCCAAAACGTCCGTTGCAGGTGATGTCTTCATTGCCAAGATGCAGGTTATGCACTGCATCCATGCCGATGTTCAGAACAATTTTGCCATCTTTGACAAAGGCCATCGGCACCTGGGTATATTCATCCACCTGAACCGCCAGATACGGCGTGTACCCGGCATCTGCACACCAGTCGAAGATGGCACGAATCAGGTAAGGCTTGGTGGAGTGATCGCTCATACCAGGCCAGAAATTACTTGCGCATTGCTTTTTCGGCCGGAGTCATTGCTTCAATATAGGCCGGGCGTGAAAACAAACGCTCGGCATATTTCATCAGCGCGGCGGATTCCTTGTCGAGTTGGATACCATAGTGTTCCAGACGCCACAGCAAGGGCGCGATCGTCACGTCCAGCATGGAAAATTCATCACCCAGCATGTATCTTTGCTTGGTAAATACCGGGGCGATCTGTGCAAGATTCTCGCGCACGGCCGCGCGTGCCTTCTCCACAACCTTGGCATTATTGCTCTCCAGGCCCTGGATATGGCAGAACAATTCATTTTCAAAGCGATGCAAAAACAAACGGGCACGGGCACGCATGACCGGGTCCGGCGGCATCAATTGCGGATGCGGGAAACGTTCATCAATATATTCATTGATGATATTGGCTTCGTACAGGATCAGGTCGCGCTCGACCAGAACGGGTACGGTGTTATATGGGTTCATTACCGCCAAGTCTTCCGGTTTGTTGAAGACATCCACGTCTATGACCTGGAAATCCATGCCCTTTTCGAACAGGACGAAACGGCAACGGTGGCTGTAGGGATCTGTTGTCCCGGAATAAAGTGTCATCATAAAAACCACCTACACGATAAATCATTACGACAAAAACCAAAAGGCGAAGCTTGAATAGCTCCGCCTGTCTGGCACAGGGCAAAACGGGGTGCGCAAGTTATCACAAACACACCCCCTGGATTCCATTCCAACGTCAGTGAATGTCTCTCCAGATTTCTTTCTTCAGCAAGTACGTCAGGATCAGGAGAATGAACAAAAAGCCGATCACGATATAACCGAGCTTGTAGCGTACAAGCTTGGCCGGCTCGCTCATAAAATCCATAAAATTGACCAGGTCGGCGATCGTCTTGTCGAATTCCTCAGTGCTCATCGTGCCCGGCGAGGTCAATTTCAGCGTTTTGACTTCATGACCGCCTTCATGTTTTTCAACATGCAATTCCTGCTCGCCCTGCATATAACTCAGAATATTGGGCATGGCGACGAGCGGAAACACGACATTGTTCACGCCACTCGAAGTTGTTGCGTCCACATAAAAGCTGCGGAAATAGGTATAAAGCCAGTCTACACCACGCGCGCGCGCTTCCACGCTCAGGTCGGGCGGAGCAACACCGTACGTCAATTTAGCCGTCGCAGCATCCAACTCGGACTTTATGGTTGAGCCTAGCTTACCGCCTTCTGGCAGCATCGCCTTGATCTCGCTTTCGCTCATTCCGATGTCCATCAGGCGGTTGTAACGCATATAAGCAGCACTGTGACAACCCAGACAGTTTTCCAGAAATACTTGCGCTCCACGTTTCAGAGAAGCCTTGTCACTCAGGCTGGCCGGGGCCTTGTCCAGATGAACGGTATCACTGGCAAGCGCTATTGCCGGCACCATACTCAGCAGCACCAGCATCCAAATTTTATTGATTAGTTTCATGTCAACGAATCCCTCTCAGTTATTCTATTACGTCAAGCGATCAGGCTCGGGCTTGCACTTGTCGATCTTGGTGTACCAGGGCATCAAAATAAAGAATGCAAAGTACACGACCGAAAGGATGCGAGCGATCAAGGTATAAGTCGGGGAGGCAGGTACCATCCCAAGATAACCAAGCCCGACGAAGCTCACCACAAAAGCTGCGAGGAAAGCCTTATAGATCGGACCGCGATAACGGATCGATTTGACCTCGCCACGATCGAGCCAGGGAAGGAAAACGATGGCTACAGTGGCAATACCCATTGCGATTACACCCGGAAATTGCGAAGAAAACATGGGTGGAACTGCACGCAGAATGGCGTAATAGGGCGTGAAATACCACACCGGGGCAATATGAGCAGGTGTCTTCATCGGATCGGCCGGAATGAAGTTATTGGCTTCCAGGAAATAGCCATTCATGTCCGGCGCAAAGAACAGGACTGCGGAGAACACGATGAGGAACAGCACCACCGCCACGATATCTTTCACCACCATATAAGGGAAAAAAGGAATTCCATCTACCGGATTCCCATCGGCTCCCTTGTTTTTCTTGATTTCGACACCGTCTGGATTGTTTGAACCCACCTTGTGCAGAGCAACCAGGTGCACAAAAACAATTCCCGCCAGAATCAGCGGAATCGCAGCCACGTGCAGGGCAAAGAAACGATTCAAGGTGGCGTCCGAAATCACAAAATCACCACGGATCAACACGGACAGATCAGGACCAATGAACGGAACGGATGAGAACAGGTTTACGATCACCTGCGCACCCCAGAACGACATCTGTCCCCATGGCAACAGGTATCCCATGAATGCTTCCGCCATCAATGCCAAGTAGATAACCACACCGATGATCCACAGCAATTCGCGTGGCTTGCGATAGGAACCGTACATGATGCCGCGGAACATATGCAGGTAGACCACGACAAAGAACATGGAAGCCCCGGTGGAGTGGATGTAACGAATCAGCCAGCCCCATTGCACATCACGCATGATGAACTCGACGGAGGCAAAAGCAAACAAGGCATCCGGCTTGTAACTCATGGTCAGGAAGACACCGCTCAGGATCTGGATGACGAACACCAGCAGCGCCAGCGAACCAAAGAAATACCAGAAGTTGAAGTTCTTCGGTGCGTAGTACTCGGAAAGATGATATTTCCAGGTCTCAATCAGCGGGAAACGGTCATCGATCCAGCCAATCAGCTTATTCAGTAGTTTCATTATGCAACTCCCTTTTTCTCGTCATCACCGATCAGCAGCAGGTTGTCGCTGAGATATTGATAGGGGGGAACGATCAGGTTGGTCGGCGCAGGCGAACCCTTATATACGCGTCCCGCCAAGTCGAAGCGCGAACCGTGGCAGGGACAGAACCAGCCTCCTCCCCAATTGGAGCCGAGGTCGGGAGCCGCTATTTCCGGGCGGAAGGTCGGAGAACAACCCAGATGGGTGCAGATGCCGATCACAACAAACACATCCTGTTTGATGGCCCGATTAGGAGCAACGCAGTAGGCCGGTTGCTGCTCCACCGTACATTGCGGGTCTGTCAATTCGCTGTCATGTTTCGTCAACAAATCCTGCATTTCCTGGGTAAGGCGAACGATCCACACCGGCTTTCCCTGCCACTCGACGACTTTCATTGTTCCCGGCTCAATGGCACTGATATCCACTTCAACAGGAGCACCGGCAGCCTTGGCTCGTTCGCTTGGCATAAAACTCAACACAAATGGCGTTGCCACGCCTGCCGCAGCGACACCACCTGCCGCCGAAGTAGCAGCGAGTAATAGTCGCCGCTTACTGCGATCTACATTGTCAGTCATGACTCTCTTCCTCTTCAAATTTAAAAAAAACTGCATTGCTACCAGCCAGAACAGACAAGTTCCGACTTTTTTGTGTCCATATACAACCAAAAATTATTGCGAGTAATTGCGAATATCAGGAACAGAATGGAACCGCACTACCTGAAAGGAAGAACATCCCCTGATGTTGTCCCGCCACCTACTACGGTAAACCCTTCAATAATCGTTCAATCAACCATTCTACCCAGTAACACATTCCGTCGCAAGCAGAGCCGCTAAAAACAAATGATTTCATGGCCTTAGGGCTGGCTTTCGCATTTTCCCGAATAGAATCGCAACAGAAAGGTCTATGGCAAGCCTTGTCAATACAGCATTAAAACTTCACGGCAGAAATTCAAACCGGAATCTTGTACACTCAATAACAACGTTGAGAGGGAGTTGTGATGAACGAACTGTCGTTTGCAAATCTGACAGCCTACTGGTCCGCTCAGGAAATGGCGACCAACCTGATTGTATTTTTCAACCTGCTTGGGGCACTTGTTCTCGGTCTGATCGTCGGTTATGAGCGTTCCTACCGTGGCCGCGCGGCAGGCATGCGCACCTATGGCCTGGTCTGCATGGCCGCCGCCGCCCTGACCGTTATCGCCGGATACCCTGCCTTCTGGTACGGTGGGCAGGCAAATACCTTTCTTGCGGGCGACCCCACCCGCGTCATCCAGGGCATCGTCACCGGCATAGGCTTCCTTGGTGCCGGGGTCATCATGCGCGACGGGCTTAACATCAGCGGGTTGACCACTGCTGCATCGATCTGGACATGTGCGGCCATCGGTATTCTGGTCGGCGTCGGTTTCTACGTCTCGGCGATATTACTCACATTGCTCTCGGCAATGAGCATGATGTGGATATCCAGGCTGGAAAAATGGCTGCCTTCGCGCCCCGCTATCGCCATCACGCTCGAATTCGAAAAAAACTTTGTGCCTCAGGAAAATACCCTGCGCGACGTCGTCCATTCTCACGGTTATGAAGTCGCCACCGGTTCTTTTTCCATCCGCTCCAGCAATGAGAAATTGAAATGGCATTTTGTCGCCATTGCTTTCAATAAAAACAGTGGCGTAGCAATGAATGAACTGGCGAGTGGATTGAGTACTTTGCAAGGTGTGGAAGACTTCTCGCTGTCTCATGCCCGGAACTGATTACGCTGACCGGCTGCATGACTGTCTGGACAACTCTCGCTAAACCGGATTGTCCTGATCAATAAATCGATGCTCCAGATCAAAGCGAGCGGCAAGATGTTCTCCCAGTGCCTGCACGCCGTAACGTTCCGTGGCATGATGCCCGGCCGCGATGAATGCGACACCGGTTTCCTGTGCAACATGCACGTTCTGCTCGGAGATTTCCCCCGTCAGAAAAGCATCCACTCCCAGCGCCACCGCCTGCTCGAAATAGCTTTGTCCGCCACCACTGCACCACGCAATACGGACGATATTGGGATTCGCATGACCAATAACCTGCGGAGTACGCTGCAAGGTATGCTTGATCTGCTGGGTAAGCTGTTGCAAGGTCTGCGCCTGTGCCAGAACGCCATGCATGGCTATGTCCTGTTCGCCAAACCGCCCCTGTTCGATAAAACCGAGTAACTCGCCAAGTTGCGCGTTGTTGCCCAGCATGGGGTGCGCATCCAGAGGCAGATGGTAGGCCAGTAGACTGACATCATGTTTAAGCAGGTGGGCAATGCGGCGTTTCCTGATGCCGATGATGACGGCATCCTCGCTACGCCAGAAATAACCATGATGGACCAGAATTGCGTCCGCACCCCATGCGGAAGCCGCTTCCAGTACCGCCTGCGAAGCGGTAACACCTGTAGCAATTCGCCGCACCTCAGCCCGACCTTCAACTTGCACCCCGTTAGGGCAGTAATCACGAAAACGGCTGACGTCAAGCTCGCTTTCGATATAATCACGCAACTCAGTCAATCGCATCGGAATCACTCCATTAATTTAGCGGCTTAAATCATATCATGCGCAAATTCTGGCTCCTTTTTGCCCAGGCCACAACTATCGGTCTCGCCATACTGTTTGTTATCAGCACGCTACGGCCTTCACTGTTGCCCAGCGGAGCACGTAGCGGTGTGGTCACATTGTATGAAAGCGCCATCAGCGGCGGCGATCTGCCCTCGGTAGGTTTCAGTAAAGCGGCGCAAAAAGTCATGCCTGCAGTGGTCAACATTTTCACCAGCAGCGAAATCAAGACCCCCGCATCTCCATTCATGGACGACCCACGTTTCCGCTTCTTTTTCGGCGACGAATTTGACTTCGGCATGCCGCAGCAAAGCTCAAGCCTGGGTTCCGGCGTCATAGTCAGCCATGACGGCTATATCCTCACCAACCATCATGTGGTTGAATCTGCCGATGAAATCGAAGTAGCACTCGCCGATGGCCGCACGGCCAAAGGACGTATCATCGGCTCTGACCCCGATACCGACCTTGCCGTCATCAAGGTGGAACTTGGCAACGAGTTGCCCGCCATCATATTCGGGCAATCCGATCAGGCGCATGTTGGTGACATCGTGCTCGCTGTTGGCAACCCGTTCGGCGTCGGCCAGACAGTCACCATGGGCATCATCAGTGCCCTGAAGCGCAACCATCTGGGCTTGAGCACATTCGAGAACTTCATTCAGACCGATGCCGCCATCAATCCTGGCAACTCGGGCGGCGCACTGGTGGATGTGGAAGGCAATCTGCTTGGCATCAATAGCGCCATCTATTCGCCCAACGGTGGCTCACTCGGTATCGGCTTCACCATCCCGACCAGTACGGCGAAAAAGGTCATGGAACAAATCATTCAGAACGGATCGGTAACGCGCGGCTGGGTAGGCATCGCGGTACAGGAACTCACGCCGGAACTGGCTGAATCGTTCAAACTGAAAAACACTCAAGGGGTGCTGATCGCAGAAGTAGTGCGCGGCAGTCCGGCTGACAAATCAGGTATCAAGCCTGGCGACATACTCGTCAGCGTCGACGGTAAGCCCTTGCCAGACTCCACCGCTATGCTGGAAACCATCACATCGCTGCCTCCAGGCAAAGTAGCGACCCTTACGCTGTTGCGCAACCAATCCAAAATTGCCATCAAGGTCAAAGTGGGCAAACGCCCGAGGCCAAGGACTCAAGAATAAGGTTCACAGGCCTGGACAGTTATTTTTTTGGCGCGACCGAAATCGATATCAGGATGCCCGCTTCATAAAGCAGCCACAGCGGAATCGCCAGCATGAACTGGGATATTACGTCTGGCGGTGTGAAGATAGCGCCCATGACAAACGCGCCAACAAATACGTAAGGCCGCATTTCGCGCAGTTTCTCCAGCGACACAACACCCACCCGCACCAGCACCACAACCACCACCGGCACCTGGAAAGTAATACCGAATGCCATAAACATGCCCAGCACAAAGCCAAGGTAACTGTCGATATCGGTCATCACCGCCACACCGAGCGGCGCAGAAGAAATGATGAAACCGAATACCACGGGAAATACCACAAAATAGGCGAAGGCCATACCGCAGAAAAACAGCATCGAACTGGCCAGGATAAGCGGGAATACCATTCTTTTTTCGTGCGCATACAGCCCGGGAGCAATGAAACGCCATCCCTGATAAAGCACGAAAGGCAAAGCAATAAGGAAGGCCGTCATCATCGTCACCTTAAGCGGAACAAAGAACGGGGTAGTGACATCGGTGGCGATCATCTGCCCGCCTTGCGGCAATTTCGCAAGTAGTGGATGTGCCAGCAAGTCATACAGTTCCGACGCCCAGGGAAATAGACAGGCAAAAATCACCAATATGACAATGGCGGATTTCAGCAAACGCGAACGCAACTCGATCAGGTGGGCGATTAATGATTCACTCATGCTTGTTTGTAGATGCTTTCGTGAGATGCAGTTTGAGGAGCCCGCTCATCAACGGGTCTATATTGCAGATGGAGCAGGCCTAGCTGTCCGAATGCGTTTTGTCTTTAGCTTCGCCTTCGATGGTTCTGGAGTCCTGCGGAGTGGATGACTCTTCTCCTTCTTTCATGCCCTCCTTAAAACCCTTTACCGCGCCACCAAGATCACTGCCGATATTACGAAGCTTCTTGGTACCAAAGACAAGCACCACCACCAACAATACAATCAGCCAATGCCAGATACTGAGCGAACCCATAATGCACTCCTCATTTAATCTCGTTTAACCATGGGTGGGATATTACCGCCACCGATGACATGAATATGCAAATGAAACACTTCCTGCCCGCCACCCTTGCCAGAGTTGATGACGGTACGGAAACCGTTTTCCAGACCTTGTTCGCGCGCCAGTTTGGGGGCCAGCAATAGCATTCTGCCCAGCAGGGCGGCATGCGCTTTTTCAGCTTCCAGCAAAGAGGCTACATGCAATTTTGGCACAAGCATGAAATGCACTGGCGCAACCGGATGGATGTCGTGAAAAGCAAATACCTCTTCGTCCTCATACACCTTTTTGCATGGAATCTCACCGCGCACGATCTTGCAGAATAGACAGTTATCGCTCATTTCCGATTCCTTTTTTCTTCAATTCCGGAAACGCCTTCCCGTCTGGCCAGTTCCTTCAGCACATCATCCGCCCTCATCCCTTTGTGTGCCAGCAACACCAGACTGTGAAACCAGAGATCGGCAACTTCGTACACCAGATGTTGCTTGTCAGCATCCCGGGCTGCCAGTAACACCTCGCCTGCTTCTTCGATGACCTTCTTCAGGATGGCGTCGTCGCCCTTGCCGTACAACCTGGCGACATAGGACGACTCCGGCGCCGCACCTTTGCGCGCCTCCAGCGTTTCGGTCAATCGTTGAAGAATGTCGTTACTCATCGTTTGTATA
Source organism: Sideroxydans sp. (assembly GCA_050303535.1). GTDB lineage: Bacteria > Pseudomonadota > Gammaproteobacteria > Burkholderiales > Gallionellaceae > Sideroxyarcus. The sequence goes on from JBNLBY010000007.1 coordinate 53,436, forward strand.
TCTCGTCCGGATTTTTCAGTACCGCATCAGTTTCTATCCACCTGCCTTCATCCAGTTTACTGAAGAAGCAACTCGCGCGCCCGGTGTGGCAGGCAATCCCGCCCTGTTGTTCCACCTGCAGCAGGATCACATCGGCATCGCAATCGATGCGGATCTCTTTCACCTTCTGGGTGTGGCCGGATTCCTCCCCCTTGTGCCACAGTTTCTTGCGCGAACGCGACCAGTATATCGCCTCGCCGGTCTCCACGGTGCGCTTGAGCGCCTCGCGATCCATCCAGGCCATCATCAGCACGCGCCCGGTGGCGGCGTCCTGCGCGATGGCGGGAACCAGCCCGTCCTCAGACCAGTTGATTTTTCCCAACCAGGAATCGCTCATAATTGCACCTCCGACAGTGCGAATGGGTCGCTGCGAAGCAGCGGGGTACCCATCGGCCTACCCCTTGCGGGTACGTTACAGACGCGCCGTGTCATAACCGTACTTCAATCCCTTGCTTGGCCATAAACTCCTTTGCCTGCAACACAGTATATTCGCCAAAATGGAAAATGCTGGCAGCCAGCACCGCATCCGCACCGCCTTGTTTCACGCCATCGGCAAGATGCTGCAGATTGCCCACGCCGCCGCTGGCGATCACCGGAATCTCCAGCGCATCGGTCACCGCGCGCGTGAGCGCGAGGTCGAAGCCTTTCTTCTGTCCATCCTGATCCATACTGGTCAGCAGTATCTCGCCCGCACCTAGGCTTTGCATCTTTTTCGCCCATTCGACAGCATCCAGACCCGTTGCCTTACGTCCGCCGTGAGTAAAGACTTCCCACTTGCCCGGAGCTGATTGCTTGGCATCAATGGCGACCACGATACATTGCGAACCGTAGCGTGCCGTCGCATCGGCCACCAGTTGCGGGTTGAGTACCGCCGAGGTATTGATACTGACCTTGTCGGCCCCGGCATTGAGCAGGTTACGTACATCCTGCACTTCGCGCACACCACCGCCAACGGTCAGCGGAATGAACACCTGCTCTGCCACTTTTTCGATAACGCGAAAAATGATGCCCCGGTCGTCGGAGCTGGCCGTAATGTCGAGAAAAGTGAGTTCATCCGCGCCCTGGTCGTCATAACGACGCGCGATCTCTACCGGATCGCCCGCATCGCGCAGTTCAACAAAGCTGACGCCTTTGACCACGCGACCGGCGGTCACATCCATACAGGGAATGATGCGTTTTGCGAGCATTATATTTTCGGCGACATTTCATCCGCCAGGGCTTGTGCCGCCTTGAGGTCGAGCGTGCCTTCGTAAATGGCGCGACCCGTGATCGCCCCCGTGATACCTTCGGAGCGCACTGCGCACAGGGCGCGCACATCGTCCAGATTGGAAATACCGCCACTGGCGATGACAGGCACTTGCAATGGCCGCGCCAATTCCACAGTCGCTTCGATATTCATACCGCTCATCATGCCGTCACGGCCGATATCAGTATAAATGATGGCTTCCACGCCATAACCTTCGAAACGTTGTGCCAGATCGGCCACATCGTGTCCGGTCAGTTTTGACCAGCCGTCCACGGCAACCTTGCCGCCCTTGGCATCCAGCCCCACCATGATGTGCCCCGGGAAGGCGTCGCAGGCCTCATGCAGGAACCCTGGCACTTTCACCGCTGCGGTACCGATGATGATGTAGCTCACCCCGAGGTCGAGATAGCGCTCAATGGTCTCCAGATCACGGATGCCACCGCCCAGTTGAATGGGAATATCGCTACCCACCGCTTCGACAATGCCACGTACCGCGGCTTCGTTCCTGGGCTTGCCGGCAAAGGCGCCGTTCAAGTCCACCAGATGCAAACGGCGCGCACCTTGTTCCAGCCAGTGTTTTGCCATCGCGGAAGGGTCGTCGGAAAACACGGTTGCGCCTTCCATTACACCTTGCCGCAGGCGCACGCATTGGCCGTCTTTCAAATCAATCGCGGGAATAATCAGTGTATTAATATCCATGGTATGAACGATTAAACAGGATTCCAGTTAGTAAAATTCTGCAGCATCTGCAAGCCAGCCGCAGCGCTTTTTTCCGGGTGAAACTGAACTGCAAATAAATTATCCCGTGCGACCGCACATACAAAAGGCTGCGGATAATCACTGGTCGCTTGAACATGCGCCGTATCACTCGGCAGCACATAATAGCTGTGCACAAAATAGAAACGCGCATCCTGGGCAATTCCGGCCCAAAGGGGATGCTCGGGAGCGCTCCCTCTCCCCAACCCTCTCCCGGAGGGCGAGGGAGCAACCGCCACCTCCGGTGGATTTTGAATCCTTCGTACCTGGTTCCAGCCCATATGCGGTACCTTGAGCTTATTACCCTGCGCGTCCTGCAAACCGGAATCGAAACGTACTACTTCGCCCGGCAGTATGCCCAGTCCCCGCACATTGCCCTCGGTGCTATGTTCGAACAGCATCTGCAGGCCGATGCAGATACCCAGAAAGGGTTTGTCATGTGCGGCATCCAGTACTGCCTGCCGCAAACCGCGCGCATCCAGTTCGCGCATGCAATCCGGCATCGCACCCTGTCCCGGAAATATTACGCGCCCGGCGGCAGCGATGACCTTGGCATCGTCGGTAACACTCACTGAAGCCTGAGAAGCGACCTTGTGCACAGCCTGATGTACCGAGCGCAAATTGCCCATGCCGTAATCTACAACTGCGATATCAACCATAATTGAAGTTACAGTGTTCCTTTGGTGGAAGGCATGACACCTGTCATACGCGGGTCAATCTCCAGAGCCATACGCAACGCACGCCCAAACGCCTTGAAAATGGTCTCGGCCTGATGGTGCGCGTTATCGCCCGCCAGATTGTCGATATGCAACGTAACCAGAGCGTGGTTGACGAAACCCTGGAAAAATTCGCGAATAAGATCTACTTCGAACTCGCCCACGTTGGAACGCGTGAATTCGGCATTGAACACCAGCCCGGGACGACCCGAGATATCCAGCACCACGCGCGACAATGCCTCATCCAGCGGCACATAAGCATGACCGTAGCGACGCAATCCTTTTTTATCACCAATCGCCTGATTGAATGCCTGGCCCAGCGTAATGCCGATATCTTCCACAGTGTGGTGCCCGTCGACATTCAAATCACCTTTGGCGTTGATATCCAGATCAAGTAGCCCATGACGTGCAATCTGATCCAGCATGTGCTCGAGAAATGGAAGACCGGTATCCAGCTTGACCTTGCCTGAACCATCAAGATTCAGATCGACGCTGATCACGGTCTCCAGTGTTTTGCGATTGACTTTTGCGCTTCGCATGATTCGCCTTATGCAGGTTGGTTAATAGTGTCTTGCAGTGCAGCAA
>JBNLBY010000008.1:0-51714 GCA_050303535.1 Sideroxydans sp.
AGCGGGGCTGCGCAACTCGCCCTGGCGGGGCACACAAACCGTGCCCCACTGCGGAGCTCGAACAGTGCTCGCCTAAACCTCCGCTAGTTTGCGAAATATCGAGGCGGCGCACAGGGGAGGGAAAGGCAAAGTCAAAACCGCATGGTGGGCAGCAAGCTGCCCACCATGGTCAAAACAACCCCACTCCGGTACATTTAGTTTGTTTTTTGTTCGCGTTATTTAGTTCGGTTGAATGCGTCACTGGTGGATTAGTTGGGCGAAGGTGGGAATTAAGTTGAAGCTTCATTGACGTATGGTCTTTACATAGGGTCGTTATGATGAACCCCCCCCATCAACACTTTATAAATACTACGAAGTTAATGACTTTATTCAAAAAATATTGAGAGGCGAATCGCTAAAATTCTCATGTCCCTTTGATTTTAACGACCCATTTGAAAGTAGGTCATGCTTTCAAATTGACAATACTCGAGAAGGAAGGCGGTTTATTCGCGAAGCAGTTAGTCGAAGGCATAGCAATCCATCCAAAAAAATTGCTGAAACTCAGCGATTAATGAAGCGATTTAATTCGCCTCAGGCACTTGAATACGATAAGGCAATTGAGCAAATTATTCGCCAAGTTGGAGTTTGTTGTTTTAGTGAACTGAGAGACAGTATTTTGATGTGGTCACACTATGCAAAAGAGCATAAAGGACTGTGCATCGGTTTTGATACTAGTAAATCGTTTTTTAGATTGGCTTGGGAGGTGAAATATGAAAAAGAGTTTCCTATTGTTAGGAGGCCGACTGATAGTAATGATGTTGTGCTTGAGAAGACATTGTTAACAAAAGCATTCTGCTGGTCATATGAGAAAGAGTGGCGGATTATTAGGCACACATTAACGGATGAAGAAAAAAATTATAGGTTGCAGAATGGAAATTATTCTGAGGAAGGTCGTCAACTTCTCATAGATGAAAAAGGTCCTGGATATTATAGTTTTTCCAAAGAATCGATTACTGAAATATATTTGGGAGCAAGAATGGAAAAGGCAGATCGAGAGAAGGTTGTTCAAGGTGTCAGAGAAGCGGGATTGGATATCCAAATTTTTGAGGCAAAAAGAAACCCTAGGATGTATTGTCTTGAGTTTAATTTGATTAATACTAAGTAGGTGTGTCGTATTTAAAACAATAAGAATTTTTAGCCAAGTTGCGTGGGCACGGAGTGCCCGCGCTGTGGTTTTAGGTTTTGACTTTTTTCCCCTGTGCGCCGCCGAGTAGCGCAGGCTGGTCAGGGGTAGTCCGACGAATATGTTTGAGCACGTGGCCGCGTAGCGGATCGTGCGAGTTTATGAGGAGGCCTGACCAGTCGAGCAACGGAGGGAACCCCGAAGGGGCGGCAAACCGGGGGCGCCTTCTTTGGGTTACTTTTCTCGGCAAGACGAGAAAGGTAACTTGCCGCCGGGCAACCCCCGGCAAACTAATGCGACCAGCCGCTCATGTTTCGACAAGCTCAACACGAACGGCTTTAGCTGTCGGGCTACCCCCGACGGTGTTGGTTTTGAAGTAAGAGGAGAAACAACAAGTCTTCCCTCTCCCTAACCCTGATGGAACTACTAGCCATTCGACTAGGCTGCCAAACGACGTCAGCCAAGTCGCTGGTTATCTCCCCCTCGGGGGAGAGGGGACGAGAGGCGCTTAGCAAGAACAGTTATAAAATCCGGCAAATGAAATCAAAAAACAAAACTATCTGGACCTGTTACCTCCTCCAATGCTCAGACAAAACCCTTTACTGCGGCATCACCAACGACCTCGAAAAACGCCTCGCTGCGCATAACGCCGGCGAGGGCGCCAAATACACGCGTGGCCGGACGCCGGTAAAACTGCTGTATCGCGAGTCCTGCCCGGATAAATCCACGGCCCTGAAACGCGAAATGGAGATCAAGCGATTGCCGCGCAGTGAAAAGCTGATTTTGTGCAAGAGTCGCGGCAAAAAGTGATGCCGGAGTTTCCGCAGTGGAAGCGTCAACAATATGGGCCATATTCCTTCCGTGGCGGGAAAACGGCCTCCCGTCGGAAAACAAGGCGTTGCGGCGTGACGTAACCCCGCCGAACCCGTAAAATGCGCCCTCCTGCAAATCCGGGCGGTTAATTAGTACATGCTTACTTCTGGTTCCGACATATCGTCCTCAGGCGAGGATGAATCTTCACCAAAAGCCAGCTCTAAAGCGACTTTTGGCTCCGACATCACGCGCTCCGCGCATGAGTCTTCGCCAAAAACTGGCCCTAGGGGGACTTTTGGCTCCGACATAACCTCCGCACGCGGAGGTGAGTCTTCACCGAAACTGGGGCAAGGCCCCAGTTTTCAGCAAGTTATTCTCAAGCTGCAGCAATTCTGGGATAAACAGGGCTGCGCGTTGCTGCAACCCTATGATATCGAGGTTGGTGCGGGCACTTTTCATACCGCGACTTTTCTGCGCGCAATTGGCCCCGAGCCTTGGCGCGCAGCTTATGTGCAACCTTCGCGCCGCCCCAAAGACGGGCGCTATGGCGAAAATCCCAACCGCCTGCAACATTATTATCAGTACCAAGTGGTGCTGAAGCCGTCTCCCGACAATATTCAGGATTTGTATATCGATAGCCTGCGCGCACTGGGCATCGATACCAACGTGCACGATATTCGTTTTGTCGAAGACGACTGGGAATCGCCGACGCTGGGTGCCTGGGGGCTGGGCTGGGAAGTATGGCTGGATGGCATGGAAGTGACGCAGTTCACCTACTTCCAGGAAGTCGGTTCGCTTGCGTGCAAGCCGGTGCTGGGCGAGATCACATACGGGATAGAACGTCTGGCAATGTACCTGCAAGGCGTGGAAAACGTGTTCGACCTGGTATGGGCGAAGAACGGCAACACGGTCATTACCTATGGCGACGTGTACCACCAGAACGAAGTGGAGCAGTCGAAATACAACTTCGAGCATTCCAATGTCGAGATGCTGTTCCGCCATTTCAGCGAATACGAAAGCGAGGCCAAGCGCCTGATGGAAGCAGGATTACCGCTGCCTGGATACGAAATGGTGATGAAGTGCTCGCATACGTTCAACCTGCTGGATGCGCATGGCGCGATTTCCGTAACAGAGCGCGCGGCCTACATTGGCAGGGTGCGTGCGCTGGCGCGGCAGGTGGCGCAGGCGTACTACGATTCGCGCGAGGCGCTGGGCTTCCCGATGGTTAAGGCCGGGGGTAAGAAATGAGGGAAACGCTGCTGATCGAATTGCTTACCGAGGAGTTGCCGCCCAAGGCGCTGGAGAAGCTTTCCACGGCATTTGCCAACGAAGTGTTCGCCGCATTGAAGGAACAGGCCCTGCTGAGTGAAACGAGTGTGCTGACGCCGTATGCAACGCCGCGCCGTCTGGCGCTGAGCATCACCGAAGTCGAGCAGCAGCAACCCGACCGCATTATTGAGCGCAAAGGTCCTGCCGTCGCTGCAGGGCTGGACGTTGCAGGCAAGCCGACCAAGGCACTGGAAGGTTTCATGCGCTCGGCCAATGTCGTCCTGGCGCAATTGCAGCGTGTAAACGATGGCAAGGCGGAACATTTTGTCGCGCGCATCGAGCAGAAGGGCAAGCCGCTGGACGAATATCTGCAGGACATCATAGTCCAGGCTTTGAAAAAGCTGCCTGTACCGAAGTTGATGCGCTGGGGTGATTTTGAACACCAGTTCGTGCGTCCGGTGCACGGCCTGGTTATCCTGCATGGCAAACGCGTGGTGAAGGCGGAAGTGCTGGGTTTTTCCAGCGGAAATGTGACCAGCGGCCACCGTTTCATGTGCAGCGAGCCGGTGACGATCAATCATGCGGATGACTACGAAGCGACGCTGGCGCGCGACGGGCGTGTGGTCGCCAGTTTTGTACAACGGCGCGAGAGCATTGTGGCGCGTCTGGACGATCTGGCCGAGCAGAACAAGGCATTCTGGGTGGGACATGCCAATTTTGATCTGGAGAAACTGCTTTCCATGTCCAACGAAGAACGCAGTGTCTTGAGTACCTTGCTGGACGAAGTGACCGGCTTGGTCGAATGGCCGGAGGTGTACGTCGGTGAGTTCGAGAAGGAGTTCCTCGAGGTGCCGCAGGAATGTCTGATCCTGACCATGCAGCAAAACCAGAAATACTTTCCGCTGCTGGACCCCAGTACTGGCAAATTGCGCAACAAATTCCTCATCGTTTCCAACATGCAGGTATCCGATCCGCATCACATCGTTGAGGGCAACGAACGTGTGGTGCGTCCGCGTCTGTCCGATGCCCGATTCTTTTTCAATCAGGATCGCAAACAGAAGCTGGAGTCGCGCATCAAGAAACTCGGCAAGGTGGTTTATCACAACAAGCTGGGCACGCAGTTGCAGCGCGTCGAGCGCATCACGACGCTGGCCGGCACCATTGCCCGTCTGCTGCAAGCGGACAAGGCCAAAACGGAACTGGTGGCGCGTTTGTGCAAGGCTGACCTGCTCAGCGACATGGTGGGCGAGTTTCCGGAATTGCAGGGCATCATCGGGCGTTATTACGCTTTTCACGACGGCGAAGGACTGGAGGTGGCGAACGCTATCGAGGCGCACTATCACCCGCGTTTTGCCGGCGATTCCATTCCGATGGGCGCAGTGGCGTGTTCAGTGGCGCTGGCCGACAAGCTAGAAACGATTATCGGCATTTACGGCGTCGGCCAGGTGCCGACGGGTGACAAGGATCCATTCGGCTTGCGGCGTCAGGCGCTGGGTATTCTGCGCATTTTGATCGAGACGCCGCTTGATCTGCCGTTGCACGCACTGCTCAAGTCGACTGCGGACAATTTTCCCCAAGGGATGCTGAGCGCAACAGTTGCGGCGGATGTCGAAAGTTTCATGATGGAGCGTTTGCGCAGTTATCTGCGCGAGCGCAGTTTCGAGGTGTCGCATATCGAGGCGGTCCTGGCGGTGCTTAATGGCCGTCTGCATGAACTATTGCCGCGGTTGCAGGGGGTACGCTCCTTTGCGGCAATGGATGTGTCCAGGGATCTTGCGGCAGCGAACAAGCGCGTGCAGAACATCATGCGCAAAAACCACGAGGAGCTTGGTGCGGCGATGGCAGGTGCAGTATTCGATGCTGAACTGATGACGGATACTGCCGAACGCAACCTGCATCAGGCGATACTGGATATTGCTCCGTTTGCGCAGGGATATTTCAAGCGCGGTGAATACGGGCAGAATCTGAAGACGCTGGTTACGCTCAAACCGTTTATTGATGATTTCTTCGATCAGGTGATGGTGATGGCGGAAGACCAGAAGTTGCGCATCAACCGTGCCTTGTTGCTCAGGCAGCTTGGCAGTCTGATGAACCAGGTTGCCGATATCTCGAAACTGGCAGTATGAACAGGCTCATTATTCTCGACCGCGACGGCGTCATCAATTTCGATTCCGACAAGTTCATCAAGAACCCGGAAGAATGGAAGCCAATTCCCGGCAGCCTGGAAGCCATTGCCCGTTTGTGCCAGGCTGACTACCGCGTGGTGGTGGCGACCAACCAGTCCGGTATCGGGCGCGGCCTGTTCGATATGCCGATGCTGAATGCCATTCACGACAAGATGCACAAGGCATGTGCTGTGTTTGGCGGGCGCATCGATGCGGTGTTTTTCTGTCCGCACACCAACGATGCAAATTGCAGGTGCCGCAAGCCCAAGAGCGGCATGCTGGAAGAGATCGCAACGCGTTACAGCGTTAATCTGAAAGGCGTGCCCGCGGTGGGTGATTCGCTGCGCGATCTGGAAATGGCGGCGCGCGTGGAAGCGCAGCCCATTCTGGTGCTTACTGGAAAGGGCAGCAAGACGCAGGCCAAGTGTGACTTGCCCAAGGGTACATTAACCTATCCTGACCTGGCGGCGGTGGTGGCGACACTGGTATGACATTCATCCGTTCGCTGGTTTTTTTCCTGGTGCAACTGGTCTGGACGCCCATCTATGCTTCGATGGTGATTTTTGTTTTTCCGCTCAAGCCGCATGTTCGTTACCGCATTGCTTCCGGCCTTGCCTGGAGCACAATGTGGCTGCTGCGTGTAATTTGCGGCATCCGTATGGAAGTGCGCGGTAAAGAGAACATACCGAAAGAACCCTGTGTCGTGATGTGCAAACATCAATCGGCCTGGGAAACGTTTTCGTTGCAGACCGTATTCCCGGATCAGGTCTGGGTGCTCAAGCGTGAATTGTTGTGGTTGCCGTTTTTCGGCTGGGGCCTGGCGGTGACCAGTCCCATCGCTATTGACCGCAGCAAAGGCAAACAGGCAATACGCCAGTTGCTGGAACAGGGTAAGGACAGGCTGGAACGCGGCTTTTGCGTGGTGATCTTTCCCGAAGGCACGCGCATGCCCTATGGTGTGCACGGCAAATACAAAATTGGCGGCGCCATGCTCGGGGAATCCAGCGGTGCGCCGGTGGTACCGGTGGCACACAATGCAGGCAAGTACTGGGGACGCAATTCCTTCATGAAATATCCCGGCACCATCGTGATGAGTATCGGCCAACCTATCGATTCCAGGGGCCTCAAGGCGGAAGAGATCAGCCGCCGCGTGGAAGACTGGATTGAAGGCGAGATGATCAAGCTCGACTGATGTTCAAGGCATTAAATCGCAAAGCATCCAGACCTGTCGTTGAACAACGCAATATCCTTCTTTCCGGCAAGGAAATCAGCTATACCCTCAAGCGCAGCGGCTATCGCCGCAGCATCAGCTTGCGCATCGACGATCGCGGTCTGGTCGTTAATGCCCCACTGCGCGCGTCCGAAAAATGGCTGCACAATGTGCTGCACGAAAAAGCGGATTGGGTGGTACGGCAACTGGATGACTGGCAATCGAAAAAGCCGCCGCCGATATTCTGGGCGGAAGGCGCACGTATCCCGTTTCGCGGCGAAGAATTCATATTGACGCTGACGCCGAATCAGCATAATGCCGCGCCACAATTGCATGGCGAGATATTGCATGTGCCGGTCGGTATGGAAGCGGAAGCCTCCAGCATAGAAGAGGCGGTAACGCAGTGGTACCGGAGCGAAGCGCTACAGGTATTCAGGGAATGTGTGGACTATTTCGCTCCCCTGTTGCAGGTATCGCCACGGGAGATCAAGCTGACAGCAGCACGCACGCAATGGGGAAATTGTACCGAGGACGGTGTGGTACGGCTGAACTGGCAACTGGTGAAGATGCCGTTGCACCTGATTGATTACGTAGTGGTGCACGAGTTGGCGCATCTGAAGGAAATGAACCATTCACCCTCCTTCTGGCGTGTGGTGGAAAAAGTCTGTCCGGACTACAAACAGTGCCGGTCTGAATTGCACAGCTACGGGGTTGCCGAATAGGAATTTCATTCCACCAGGCAGGTCGGGTGCATTTTCCTTAAAAATCCAGCCTGATTCCCGAGCCCAGTTGCAACAGCTCGCCCAGTTTGGCATAGAGTTCGCTGTCATCGCGCTGACTGAACCATCCGCCGTCCCGGAATGCATAATGGAAACCGCCGGATCTGGCGGCCAGCCATATTTCCCGGTTAGGTACATGGCGGTTGACGACGATTTTGCTGCCATCCGCAAACTCTATTTCCAGCAGGCTGCCGTTGCTGTCGTAATCCATATCCGCATTGCTTGCATCAATGGCGTGCTCGATGCGCTGGAATACCGCATCAGCCAGTTCGTTGAATTCATTTTCCGTCATATAATTCCAGCCATTCTGGTTGTAGAGCCAGATCCAATATCGAGAAAGAAAAAACCATGCGTGCGACTTTCTGCATTATGTTGCTGTTGGCCATCATCCTGCAAGGTTGTGGACGAAAAGGTCCTTTGTATTTGTCACCCGAGCCGGCTGCCATGCCGACACCTTCCGCGCCTGAAAAAATCGAAAACAATAAGCAGCCATGAATGACTATTTTCATTATCAGCAAGACCGCCTGTTTGCCGAAAATGTCGATCTGAATGATATTGCACAACGCTATGGTACCCCTTGCTACGTTTATTCGCGGGCAGCCCTGACGGATGGCTATCGCCAGTTTGTCCAAGCCTTTGGAGATCGCGAACACCTTGTCTGTTATGCGGCAAAGGCCAACTCCAATCTTGCTGTTCTCAATCTGTTTGCCCGCCTTGGTGCAGGATTCGATATTGTTTCCGGCGGTGAGTTGCAGCGCGTATTGGCAGCAGGCGGTGCGGCAAACAAGATTGTGTTTTCCGGTGTGGGGAAGCGTGAAGCCGAAATGCGGCAGGCGCTTGAAGCCGGAATTCTCTGTTTCAATGTCGAATCTTCGTCAGAACTGGATCGTCTGAATGATGTAGCGGGCGATATGGGTAAAGTTGCGCCAATCAGCCTGCGCGTGAATCCGGATGTAGATGCCGGAACGCATCCGTACATTTCAACAGGTCTCAGGCAGAACAAATTCGGTGTGGCTTATGCCGATGCACTGGCGCTGTACCGCAAGGCTGCAGTCATGCCGCATATTCGTGTTACGGGCATGGATTGCCATATTGGATCCCAGATTGCCGAAATCAGCCCAATAATTGCTGCGACGGAAAAAATAGTAGCGCTGGCCGATCAATTGGCTGCTGAAGGCATCGTTCTGGAACATCTCGATCTGGGGGGTGGACTGGGTATCTGTTACGGCGATGAAACTCCACCTTCCATCACCGACTATGTACAGGCATTGTTGAGTGTTCTCCATGGGCGTTCCGAGAAGATCATTGTCGAGCCGGGCAGGGTACTGGTCGGCAATGCAGGGGTTCTGCTTACGCGCATCGAGTATCTTAAACACGGCGAAGAGAGAAATTTCGCTATCGTCGATGCGGCGATGAACGATCTGATGCGTCCGGCACTTTATGACGCGTATCACGTTATTTTGCCGGTGCTGAAAAGAGCCGGTGAAATGCAGTGCTATGAGGTCGTCGGGCCGATCTGCGAGACGGGTGATTTTATTGGCCATGGCCGCGAAATGGCCGTGAATAAAGGCGATGCGCTTGCTGTGATGTCTGCCGGAGCATACGGAATGAGTATGAGCTCAAACTACAATTCTCGCCCGAGGGCTGTCGAAGTGATAGTGGATGGAGATGAAATACATCTGGTGCGCGAGCGCGAAACAGTACACCAACTCTATGCTCTGGAGAAAATCGTTGCCTGATTTTTTTGAAAAAAAGTGCATAAAAGTGTTGCGCATTTTTTTTAATCGCGCATAGAATGCCATCACCGTGCGTGTTGGGAGGTTTCAAATAACAGGAATAACGCATCGGGAGTGCAGTTGATGCACGAAAAATGTAGTTATGGGTTAGTCCATCAATTTTTATAAGGAATGAAAATGGCTGCAACAACCAAAGCAAAAAGCAAAAAAACCAAGAAGGCTGCTGCAAAAAAACCTGCCAAAAAGAAAGTAGCCGCCAAGAAACCGGTAGCGAAAAAGAAAGTTGCTGCTAAAAAACCGGCAGCGAAGAAAAAAGTGGCAAAGAAACCTGCCAAAAAGAAAGTAGCTGCCAAGAAACCGGCAGCGAAAAAGAAAGTTGCTGCTAAAAAGCCAGCGGCAAAGAAAAAGGTAGCGAAGAAACCTGCCAAAAAGAAAGTAGCCGCCAAGAAACCGGCAGCGAAAAAGAAAGCAGTTGCCAAAAAGAAGCCAGCGGCGAAGAAAAAAGCAGCAAAAGGCATTCTCGGCGCCTGAGCTTCGTAGATTGAGGGCGGGCGCCGGGTGGTTGCGTTTCGCCCTTCCTGCGGACTCCGTTATTACGGGGATGGGTGGGTTTGCTTCCCATGTTTGCTGATCATTTCAGCAAGCTGATTCTGTTTAACTCCAGTAAATTACCCCTGTATCAGCGGCGAGCGGTGCTCGTTTCTGCGTATTTTCTTCGTTCCAGCGGGCGATGGGGATAAATGCGAATTATGGAATCAGGAAAATCGTCGCCAAGCCCAGGAAAATAAAAAACCCCCCGCTATCAGTGATGGCAGTGATCATCACGCTGGATCCTATGGCCGGATCGCGCCCCGTTTTGTGCATGAAGAGCGGGATATACATGCCGACGATGGCACCCACGATCAGGTTGAGTACCATTGCTCCGGTTACAACCATGCCGAGCGGTATGCTGTGATACAGGCCGTAGGCAAACAAACCGGCAATGCCGCCCCACACCAGACCGTTTAATCCGCTGATCGCCAATTCTTTCATCATCAGATGGCGCGCATTATTCTGGGATACCTGTCCCAGCGCCAGAGAGCGGATGATGATGGTTGTGGTCTGGTTGGCAGAGTTACCTGCGATACCGGCGATAATGGGCATCAGCGCGGCAAGCGCAACGAATTTCTCGATGGTGTTTTCGAAGCTTCCGATCACGCGAGAGGCAAAAAACGCCGTGCATAGATTCAGCGCCAGCCAGGCCCAACGGTTTTTAGCTGATTTCCATACGGAAGCGAAAATATCTTCCTCTTCGCGTAAACCGACCTGATTCAGCAAATCGGCTTCGGATTCGGCACGAATGAAGTCCAGTACAACGTTCACCGTTACCCGCCCAACCAGTCTGCCGTCCTTGTCTACGACAGGAGCAGATACCAGATCGTAACGCTCGAACGATTGGGCGGCCTGGTCTGCTTTTTCATCCGGGTTCAGTTCGATGATCTCGGTCTGCATCAATTCGCTGACTACCGTCTCTGGCTCGTTGACAACGATCAGATTGATGGGCAACACACCTTTAAAATGGTCATCGCGATCCACTACGAATATCTGGTCGGTATGGTCGGGAAGCTCATCGAAGCGGCGCAGATATCTTGATACTACTTCCAGCGTCACATCTTCACGCACATGCACCATGTTGAAGTCCATCAGCGCGCCGACCGAATCTTCCGGATAAGACATCGCTGCGCGCAATTGCTCGCGTTCCTCAATGGAAAGCGCTCTGAACACGTCGCGCATCACGTTTGTCGGCAGGTCAGGAGCGAGATCGGCGATCTCGTCGGTATCGAGCTGTTCCGTCGCTTTACGCAATTCCTCGGGGCTCATGGTGGCAATCAGCGACTCGCGCACCGCATCCGACACTTCGATCAGAATATCGCCGTCGAGATCTGTTTTCACCAGATCCCACACTATCAAACGCTGCTCGATGGGTAAGGCTTCCAATATGAAGGCTATATCGGCAGCGTGCAGTTCATCCAGTTTTTCGCGCAACTCGGCCAGGTGACGCTTGTGCACTATTTTATCCAGCAATTCGTGCCGCTCGTCGCGTGGCAATTCCTGGCGGTGTGTGACCGTTTCCACCAATGCCTGTTTCTCCAGCAGGTGTTTTACCTGTTGGAAATGGTCCTGTACATTCTCGGTATAGCGGTGCTCGCGGTTCTCGGTCATGGAGTCGCCTCTTGAAATTGGCGCGTATTGTAAATAAATTGCCTATAAGGCGTAACAGAATCTCGGATTTATTGCAGGCATTCACACAAATATGTGTCAATCCGGCAGCGTTATTGAGCCGTTGACCCGAATTGCTGTGTGAAGACTCCAGGCGGGAAAGTGGAGCTCAGTTGTCTTTTCAAAGGACTCGCATGATATGCCTCCGGTTTTGCTGGAGGTCATTTAATCGGAAGTTCCTTATGGAATCCCCGCATATGGCATGCTGTCGAGAACCATAAAAGTCCTGGCGAGCATGCCTGGCGATTCGCGGTGTCGGTCATAGTAACGCGGGTTGGGTACCATGGCGGCGAGTCTGGCAGCCTGCTCCGGGCTGAGTTGCCCGGCGCCGATGCCGAAATAATGTTGTGCAGCTGCTTCCGCTCCGAAGATGCCGTCACCCCATTCAATGATGTTCAGGTAAATTTCAAAAATACGCTGTTTATCCATGACGGCTTCCAGCATCAGCGTGATGATGACTTCTTCGGCTTTGCGCCAGGGCGTGCGTTTGGTGGAGAGGAAAAGGTTCTTTGCCAGTTGCTGGCTGATGGTGGAACCGCCTGCGACAATCCTGCCCCTTTTCAGGTTTTTCTCGTATGCCTTGCTGATGCCTTCCCAATCGAAACCTTCGTGTTTGACGAATCTGGCATCCTCTGCAACGATGATCGCGCGCTTGAGGTTGTTGGATATCCTGTTATAAGCCACCCATTTGTGCTTCAGCCCGGCCCTTGGATTCCTGTCCTGCATTACTTGCAGACGGTCTTCCATAAAGGCGCTGGTTGCCGGGTTGAACTTGATCCACCAGCAGATGTGGGCGAACAGCCACAACTGGTAAAGTACCAGCAGGGCGAACGTCCACATCACGATGCGCCAGAAAAGGCTTTTAAGTACTCTCATTTACGTAATTCGTCGAGTACAGTCCGGGTATTCGGGCGCACATTGCGCCACAGGTAAAAGGCCTCGGCAGCCTGTTCCACCAGCATGCCAAGACCATCCGAAACAATTGCCGCTCCTTGCTTGCGGGCGAATGTCATGAACGGGGTTTCGCGCCCGTACATCATGTCATAGGCCAGTGCACCAGGCTTGAACAAGCCATCCGGCAGCGGCGGCAATTCGTCCGACAAACTGCTGGCAGTCGCGTTGATCACGAGATCGAACTGTTTGCCTTTAAGTTCCTCAAAACGCCGAGCATGCACTGTGCCGGCACCTGTGAATTCATCGGCCAGCAGTTGCGCTTTTTCTACGGTGCGGTTGGCGATGACCACTCCTGCGCCGGCGTTGAACAGCGGCCAGATTACGCCGGCCGCAGCTCCTCCTGCACCGAGTAACAACGCATCTTTCCACATCAGCTTGAAACCGAGATTGTTCTCGATATCTGTGAGCAAGCCAACGCCATCGGTATTGGTGCCGAGGATCTTGCTGTCCTGGAACAGCAGTGTATTTACTGCCTTGGCTTCGCGCGCACGGCTGGCGAGCTCATCGCATAACGCGAATGCCTCAAACTTGAATGGCACAGTCACGTTGCAACCCAGGTAACCTTCTGCCCGAAGGCGTTGCACAGTGGCGGCGAAACCGTCGAGCGGAGCTTCGATGGCTTCATAACTCATGTCCTGTCCTGTCTGTTGTGCGAACAGCTTGTGGATGAGCGGAGATTTGCTGTGCGAAATGGGATTGCCGATAACGGCGTAACGGTCGGTCATTGCAGTAGTTCTGAATACAGAGTCCGGGACAGGGATTATAACTTTATGCGGTACTCAGCACTCAGTGCTTAGCACTGAATTAAACCTGGAAAAAGCAGTTGTCCACGAAATACACGAAAAAACACGAACAAAACCAAAGTGCTTTATTTCCATGATGTTCAACCCGATGGATGAGTCACCGAATGAAAATGATCCATTGCTGATTTTGCGAGCTTTTACCTTGAGCCCCATTTCGTGTCTTTCGTGTTTTTCGTGGGCGAACTGAGGTTTCAGGGTTAAAGCGGCAAAATAACCTCCACCTGCAATCCACCTGCCGGGTGGTTGGCCAGTACCAATTCGCCGTTATGGCGCTGTACGATGTTACGGGCGATAGCGAGTCCTAACCCAGTACCACCCGTTTCGCGCGAACGCGAATGTTCGATGCGGTAGAACGGCGTGAATACAGTTTCCAGCAGGTCCGGCGGGATGCCCGGGCCGAAGTCGCGGATGCGGATATGACAATGATGTGTTTCGCGGTTCAGTGAAACTTCTGCGCGCTGGCCGTATTTCACCGCATTGTCCAGCAAGTTGGAGAGCGCCCGCCGCAATGCCAGCGGATGCGCTCTCAATCGGACGGCAGCACGCTTGCCATACACCACTTGCTGTCCGGCCTCGACAGCGTCGCTGCACAGACTGTCCAGCAACGAGTCGAGATCAAGCAGTTGTTTGGGTTCGCTGGTATCCAGACTGCGCGCCAGTTCCAGTCCCTCCTGCAACATCTGCTGCATGGCTTGCATGTCGCCGACCAGCTTGTCGCGCAGCGTTTCGTCCGGCAGCTTTTCCAGCCGCAGCCGCAGCCGTGTCAGCGGGGTTTGCAGGTCGTGGGTAATCGCGGCCAGCATGCCGGTGCGCTCGCGCACATCTTCGTAGATGCGTTTCTGCATGCGGTTGAACGCGCGTGTGGCGATACGCACCTCACTGCTGCCTTTTTCCGGCAGCGGATCGCTGACGCGCGTGATATCGAGACTATCGGCCGCATCGGCCAGTTGCCGCAGCGGACGGGTGGCGATGCGTGCCACCAGCCAGGCCAGCAGCGCAATGAACGCGGCAAACAGCAAAATGGCACTCAAAACCGGCGGCGGGTAGGCTCGTTCGCGCATGGGCGGCATGGGGACAGTCAACTCGAGTTCGCTGCCGTCCTGCAAAAAAAGATATACGTGCTGACATAACCATGGCGTATGTGTGCGCCATGAACGGCGTTTTTTGACCTTGGCGCAAGCAGCAAGGTTCGGTTGCTCTGCAATGAATTTCACATCCGGCATCCGCTGTTGCAGCGCATCTTCCAGTGCTTCGTCCCTGTTGCTTATCGGTGACAACGCATTCTTGACCATGCGGCCGCGTATGCCCATGCTATGGAATTCATGCAATACGCCTGCGCGTTTTTGCGGTGGTGTATTTTCCAGCGTATCCACCAGCAGGTCGATCTCGGTTGCCAGATGCTGCGTACGTATGCGTTCGAATATTTCATGCTGCCGCGAATGGGAGAGCAGCAGCGTGCTGGCGACGGCTACGATCATGCCCAGCAACAGCAGCAGGAATAAACGGCCATGCATGGAACGGAAGACGGAAAACATGTTATTCACCTCGCCTTACTGTTGCCGCCAGCAAGTAGCCTTCGTTGCGCAGCGTTTTGATGAGTTTTGGTGCACGTGCATCGTCGCCCAGTTTCTGGCGCAGGCGGCTGATGTGCAGGTCGATGGAACGATCCAGCGGATCGGACTCGCGGCCCTGGGTCAGGGTCAGCAACTGGTCGCGGTTGAGTGTGCGGTTGGGACGTTCGAGCAGTGCCTTGAGCAGACGGTATTCGCCGCTTGAAAGCATGACCACCAGACCGGCCGCGTTCTGCAATTGCCGGGTTGTCTCGTCCAGCGTCCAATCGGCGAAGTGCCACAGCGTGGAAAAACTGCTGGTGCTGTCTGGCGCGGCATTACTGCGGCGCAGCACATTGCGGATGCGTACCAGCAACTCGCGCGGTTCGAACGGTTTGCACAAGTAATCATCGGCACCCATTTCCAGCCCGAGGATGCGATCCAGTGGTGCGCTGCGCGCGGTGAGCATGATTACCGGAACAGAGGAACGTGTGCGCAGGTTGCGGCATAAGGTCAGACCGTCGCTGCCTGGCAGAGTCAGATCGAGTACGACCAGGTCTATGGTCGTGCTGTCCAGCACTTGCTGCATGGACTCTCCGTCCGTTGCGGTGCTGATATGCCAGCCTTGCTCGCCAAGATAGTCGGCCAGCAGGCTGCGGATATCCGCATCGTCGTCCACGATCAGGATGCGCGGCGGTGTATCTGGATTTGTCATGACGCGGACATTACAACGAAATCCGCAACTTAGGGCAATCGATACATTTTTGTACAAAAATCCCGTCTTCCGACATATGCCGGATACATGCGGCGGATTAAATGGGCAGCGTGCACAAGGCACGTTATTCAACCAACAGGAGAACGATCATGAATACAACACTGAATAAGTCGGTAAAGGTGATATTGGCCGGGATGGCAATTGCCGCATTGTCGGTCAACGTCCATGCGCGCGGCAGCAGGGATTGCGGATACGGGTACGGGATGCCGGGGCAGATGTCGGACAGGCAAATCGAGCGTATGGAAAAGATTCGTACAAAACACCAGGACAGCCTGTACGAAAAACTGAAATTGACTGCAAAGCAGGAAGCCGCCTGGAAGAAATTTACCGCAAGCCAGCCGGTACCGGGTAAAAAGGATCGTCCCGATCCCGCTGAAATGGAAAAACTGAACGCACCGCAACGCATGGAAAAAGGCCTGGAACACATGCGCGCGATGGAAAAAGCGGTGACCGAACATCTTGCGGCGGTGAAGGAGTTCTATGCCGTGCTGACACCGGAACAGCAAAAGATATTCGACGAGCAGACGCAACGCAGACATCGTCGCTGGAAATAATGCCGCAATTCAAAGGGGGTGTTGAATTAGAACCCCAGATCAATTGCCAACATCATAATGATTTTATGGAGGCTTCAACATGAAGAAAATCAGCTATGTATTCGTTGTGCTCTGGGCACTGGGTTCGGCACCTTCCAATGCTGCCCAGGTCAGCATCGGCGTCGGGCTTCCTCATATCAACATCGGGATCAATTTTCCGGTATTTCCGGATCTGGTTGTGGTGCCGGGCTATCCGGTTTACTACGCTCCTCATGTGCAAGCGAATCTGTTCTTTTATGACGGAGAGTACTGGCTCTATCAGGACGACAACTGGTACGCGAGTACATGGTACAACGGCCCCTGGGTGGTGGTTGATCCCGAGTTTGTGCCGTTGTTTGTTCTGAGGATTCCAGTGCGCTTTTACGTCCGCCCGCCGGTTTACTTCCGCGGCTGGGTGCTCGGTGCACCGCCGCGCTGGGGCGAGCACTGGGGGCGCGATTGGGAACATCGCAGAAGCGGCTGGAATAAATGGGATCGCAATATTCGCCATGATCCAGCCCCCTTGCCGGTCTATCAGCGCAAGTATTCAGGCAAGCGCTATCCATGGCAGATTGAGCGCCAGCATGAACTTCAAAACAGACTTTACCGGTATCAGTCGCGCGACCCAATAATCCAGCAGCGCCGCCAGGTGCGGTCTCTGAAAAGCGTGCAGAAACAGCAGGGAGGTCAGTCCGTTCCCCGTGCAAGGTCGCAACAAAAGAATGGCACCAAAGAGCGGGAACGCAAGACCATCCAGAATCGAGACCAGCAGCACTGGTCTGGTACTACCCGATATGAGCGGCAGAGACAGAAGACCCAAAACCGGGAAAAGCAATCTCAAGGCTGGAATGGCGAGAGCGAATACAAGCGTGGAAAAAAACAGGATAAGGAGTCAGGACGGAGCAGGCATTAATGAATTCATTGATGCCTTAGCGCACCGCGGATTGCGGCATCAGTGCCAGCGTGAACACCCCCGGCCTGATTTCCGGCCCGATGTGGTGCAACAATTCGTTCAGTTCTGTTGACGCCACGCCGGGTGCCGCCTGCGCGGTTCCGCTGAAGCGCATGCCATTTTTCATATCGAAACTGCCTTTACCGTCCAGTTGCAGTTTGCCGGATAGCGTGGTGAGTTGCGCATCCAGCGTCTTGCCGTTGCCTTGCAACACAACGCGGTAGTTGCCCAGTGGGCGTATCGCGGACAGGGCGGATGCAGCCTGCGACCAGTTCACGTTGATTTTTCCTTCCATGCCGCCGGCACTCAGCATCAAATGATTGCTGCTGGCCTCGAATGTCCCCTGAAGCTGGTAAGGACCGAGTTGCGGTGCGGCGACCGAGATAATGGAAGCGGGTAAGGTGGCATGCAGGTTATCGATGTTGATGCGTCCCGCGAAGGGTATATAACGCACGATCATTGGCGCGGCTTCGTCTGCCTGTACCTGCAAAGCCGCACTGAATATTTTCAGGTGCCAGCGATAGTTGCCCAGCGCCTGGTAATTTGTTTTTTGCCGCAGCAGTGCGATACCGGAGCCCTGCCACAGGCTGCCCTTTGTCTGTGCCAGCGTCAGCATGCCATTGGAGGCACGCTCGAGTACGGAACCCATCAATGATGCGGGCGCAAAGGCAATCAGGCCCGCGAAAAATATGCCGCCGAATAACAAAGCAAGCAGCAAGCGGCGTAATGTCACTGGTCTGTTCCGTTGGTCAGTGTTGCCTGCAGCTTGACCATGCCGGCTTCGGGTGATGCGACCAGCATTGCCGACGCAACGCGGATATGCTGCGTAGTTTCCAGTGTGCGTTGCCATTGCAGCCAGTGTTCGAAGGCGATGCTCTCGGCGCTGATGCGTACGCTGTTCAGTTCGCCCGGCACAACCTGCAGTGGCAGGTTGGCATTTTTCGCCGATTTTTCCACGGCCGCCTGCAATGCATTGCTGTCCAGCACGGCGAGTTGGGCCTGTTGGCGCAACGATTGCGCCTGTGCGGCGAATGTCTGCATCTGGTCGGCCTGCGCGCGCAGGTGCGGCAATGCGGTCTGCAATTTGGGCAGCGCCTGATGCACCGGCTGCCACAGCAGTCCGTACATCAACAAGGGCAGCAAGATCCACGAGCCGCGCAGGATGGTTTTCTGCTCGGTGGCACTCAGCGTGTCCCAGTGGCGTGTCTTCAGCTGGGCGATCATTTTCTTCATCACAGGCCTCCCGGAGCAACGCGCAACTGGATACTCAGGGTGTCTCCCGTCTCGTGCTGATCTACCACTTGTGCCGACAATCCCGTTTCTGCAATGCGTTGCATCAGTGAGCTCAGCGCAGAAGCGCTGAGTGTCATCTCGATATCCAGTTTGCCACCGCCATAACGCAGCGTGCGCAAAGTGCTGCCTGAAACAGTACTGAGTGCGCCGGAAAATTTGTCCAGCAATGGCAGAAAATCCTCATCATCGCTGACGCCAGCCGCATGGCGCAGACGTGCGATATTGCGCCGCATTTGCAACGGTGCATCGACGATGGTGGCGTCCGCGCCGAATGTTTCCCGGAACGTTTCCGTCATATTCCTCATCAATTGGCGTTTTTCCTGCGCGAGTACAGCCCATTCCAGATTGCTGATCACGATTTCCACGCCAAACAGCAACAGTGCCGCCATCAGGGCTGGACGCAGCCAGGGCAAATATTCCCGGATACGCGGCGGCGGTGCGAATTTTCCCCATAGCAGGTTGGGCGCTTCGGCGGGGATATTCGCTTTGCGCCAATCGAAGCTCTGTTTCTCGAGAATCACCGGTACCTTGATGTCCCAGTCCGGCGCCTGAATCTCGCTGCCGAGTGCAAACAGGCGCAATGCGGCAGGCGTATCGTTTTGCAGGCGTAGTTGCAGGCCGACCGGTGCGTTTGTATTGTTACCACAATCCAGCGCCCCCCCCAGGTTGTATGCCGTTGCCATGAAACCCTGCGCGCCATCCCATGCGACACTCCATTCGCTGTTGCGCGTCGGCAGCAGACAGAACTCGGGCACAATGCGGCGCACGCGTACCTTGGCGGCACTGCTCGCATCAACGAAGCGCGCCAGCCAATGTTTGTTTAGTGTGTAGAGTACGCTGCGCCCGTCCGGCAGCTTTGTGCCGACGGTGACATGCGCTTCGCTTGCTTCGTCGATCAACACATCTTCCAGCGCGAAGGGCAATGCCGTTTCCAGTTTGCTACGTTTGATCCTGGGCAGAACCGCGGTTGTTGCCAGCACGCGGTCGGCCGCAACGATCACGGTTGCGTCATCGCTCTGCGGCATCGCGGCCAGATTGCCTGTGCCGGATTCGCGTACATTGCCGTTGTCATCCAGCAGTGCCCAGGCGCAGGGCGAAGCGGCGTCCTGCCAGCTTGCGGTAAGATAGATGCGCAGATTCATTGCAGACTTTTCCTGACTTGGGTTGCCCAGAGTGGGTTGTGTTTTGTCCCCGGGCAATTGCCGCGACACAACAGTGCGTGCACTGCTGAAGCGCCATCACCCTGGGTGGCGTAGCCGATTACCATGAAATACTGGCTGCTTACACTGATGTTAAGGCTGCTCTTGTTCACGTTATTGGGCAATTGATCTTCAAATTCCTTCGTGGTCTCGAACGGATTCGCTTTGATCTGTGCTGCCAGTTGCCGTGCATCCTGCAGCGTCAATCCCGGCAATATCGCCGTCAATACTTCCGGTGGCGCAAAGTTTACATTCACCGCCGTGTTCGACTCCGGCAGCACGCTCACAAAAGGTTGCAGGCGCTTGATGATACTGGCATCGAACCCTTTTACCCACGCCAGTTCGCCTATGGCAGAAAGCGGGCGGTTGGCACAGCGATAGGGTTCGGCAAGATTCATATAATATTCATCTTCCGCGCCGTTTTCCGAAACCTCGCTATTGGCATCCATCCAGTCCACCAGCGCTCCGCCAATCTCTTGCGGCAAGCCCAACGCATTGAGCAGGCGCTGGAAGTTCTTAAGATCAAGAGTACTTGCCGAACCGTTGCGTACCAGATTGTTCAGATTGAACAATCCCTGCTGGTCGTAAATGGTACCTTGCACTTCGCCTCCCTCGATCGGAATGGCGGGCAGTTTCATTGCCCACATCTCCTTGCTGTGATCTACCTCTTTTTTTCTATTATGGAGATCAAACGATTTATCGTCCGCCAGTACCGCACGGGCCCAGTCTATGCCGGCTTCGGCAATACGCCGTGCCTGTGCCCGGTCGTATCCGTTTTCCACAGCACGCTGCCAGAAACCCTGTTGTTGTGCCATGAATGCGGCGATGGTCGTCGCCATGGCCACGATCAGCAGCACCATCACCAATGCAACGCCGCGTTGTATTCGTATTTTCATCGCAGTGAAAAGAACCGGGTCAGTTTTTCGCCGCTTTGCAGCACCAGCTCCACTTCCATACCTTTGGGTAGTGTGACATCTGGAATCCGGGGCGGCCATTGTTTTTCCCATGACATACGGCTGGTCAGGTAAAGCACGTTGAACTCGCTCACCCCTTCCAGCAGCGTATCCACCGACGGCGCATTGTACGGGGCGCTATCCAGCGCAGTCCAGCGCAACAATTCAAGCTTGTCCTGGCGCAGACGATAACCGACGCGCAATGGAGGCAGTGGCGTGCCGTCGGCATCAAAGCCGCCACTACGCGTGAATGCCAGTTGCACATCTTCCAGACTGCCTGTGGTCGACGTCGTGCCCATCCATGCAGGTGCTTGCGCGCCGTTCGCCGTGCGTACCGGACGCTCCAACACTTGTGCCGTTTCGCCATTCAACCGCGCAAAAAAACGTTCCAGCGCCTGCCATTTGCGCGTTTCCTGATCGAGATGCGTGCGCGTCTGCGTGACCGCATTCAGCCCGCGATAGGCGGTAACCGCCAGTATCGCAAACACGAACATCGCCACAAGCAGTTCGATCAACGTGAACCCCTTGGTTTTTTGCATCGTTATCTTGGCTCCATTACCAGATACCCCGTCAGTTCCCGCAGCACATACTTCGGATCATCCGGTGCATATACGCTGACAATGATGCGGCGCATGGTGGGGTTAGGGGTGGCAATGACCTCTTCCTGCCACGGGTAGGGTTGTCCAGCCTGTTCTTCACTGCCGGTCTGGATACTGGGGGGGGGGTAATCGCCGCGCGATTGATGCCAAGCCAGGCGGTTCTGTGCCACCCAGTTGGCGATGATACGCGCGCGCAATGCATCGACATGCTGGATGCTGGAAGTGGCGGTGCGGGATACGGCGGCAATGGTGATGGCGAGAATAAAGAGGGCGACCAGGACTTCGAGCAGGGTGAAGCCGCTTTGGCGGTTGTTCCCTTTCACTCTCAGGGGGAGAGAGCGGTTTTGTTGAAGTGTGTTCATGGCATTTTCCCTGCCACAACTTCCACTTTGCCCAACCCGTTACCGACGATGTCGGAAACCAGGTCACCGTTGACCATGCTCACGCGGAATTCCTTTGCCGACAGTTCAGGGCTGAGCATGATCAGTGAGCCGGGTTCGATATGTCGGCCATTGAAGCTGACTTCGCCGATGTGCACATCATCCGGCAAGATGCGCGGGTGCAACAGGTTGTCATGCTCGATGCGTAGCCATTCGCCTTCCCGGGTACGGCTCCAGAAACGGTAACTGTTGCCGGTGCCGGACCAGGCCAGCGGTTGTCCGCCCGCCTGCGAACTCATCGCGCCGTTTTCCATGAGGAAGGCGAGGCGCTGCGATTCCTCGCGCAATACGGTTTGCGCATTCGGCATCAGGTTCAGCGTGACCACAGAAAGCATGATGCTGGCAACGACCAGCACGACCAGCATTTCCAGCAGTGTGAAGCCGCGCATCAGGAATCCGGAATTCAGTCCTGCCACGATCCGATGTCTGCATCGTTACCTTCGCCGCCGCTGGCGCGATCCGCGCCGAAACTGAACACATCGATCTGGCCATGCACGCCGGGCTGCAGATATTGGTAGGGCGTGCCCCATGGGTCTTTCGGCACACGGTTGAGATAGCCTTCGCTTTTCCAGTTGGTCGGGATGGGTGAGATGGTGGGCTTTTTCACCAATGCGACCAGTCCCTGTTCGGTGGTGGGGTAGCGCTGATTATCCAGTTTGTAGAGATTGAGCGCCTGGGTGATGGTGGCGATATCCGCCTTGGCGGCGGTAATGCGCGCCTCGTCCGGGCGGCTCATCACCTTGGGTACGAGCAGCCCGGCCAGCACGCCGATGATGATAATGACGACCATCAATTCGATCAGGGTGAAGCCTTTGCTATGGATTGTGGATTTCATCGCTTCTCTTCCTTCGTAATAAATCACATCAAATTGTTATATGACTTGTGAATGTTATTTCACCATCTGGTTCATCTGGATGATGGGCAGCAATATCGCCAGCACGATCAACAGTACCACGGCGCCCATGAACAGTATCAGCACCGGTTCGAGGATGGAAGTAAGCGCAGTGGTGAAGCCGGAGACTTCCTGCGATTGCTGTCTGGCGACGCGATCCAGCATGGTATCAAGGCGTCCGCTCTGTTCGCCGCTGGCGATGAGGTGCACCAGCACGGGCGGGAACAGGCCGGAGGCAGCCAGGGCACGACTCAGTGTTACGCCCTCGCGCACTTTGAGTGCGGTGTCTTCCAGCGCGCGGCGCATGGGCAGGTTGCTGACCACGCCACAGGCGGCATTGAGCGCAGTGAGCAGACCCACGCCACTGCCCACCAGAATGGACAGTGTGCTGGCCATGCGTGCGGTATTGCTGCCGCGTATGAGTTTGCCGACGATGGGCAGACGCAACAGTTTGAGATGCAACTGGAAACGCAGCGCTTCCTGCCGTAATGCGCTCCGGCCGATGAAACCGCCGACCACGAAGAATGCGATCCAGTACAGCCAGGTGGCGGACAGGAAGTCGCTGAGCGCGATCAGCACACGTGTGAGAATGGGCAGTTCCTGGCGCGTTTGCTGGAATACTTCCACGACGGGCGGCACGACGAACAGCAACAGGCCACCGACCACGAGTGTGGCAACGGTGATGACGATGGCAGGGTAGACCATCGCCAGAGCGATCTTTTGTTTCAATGCCTGTTGCGCTTCCGAATAGCTGGCGAGTTTGTCCATCACGGTGGCGAGTTCGCCGGAAGCTTCGCCGGCATTGATCAGGGCACGATGGATTTCGGGAAAGGTGCTGCGATGTTTTTCCATCGCGCGCGCCAGCGTGCTGCCTGCCAGGACTTCCGAACGCAACGCGGCGATGACCTGACGCATGGCGGGATTGCCGCCCTGTTCGATCAGCACCGCCAGTGCCTGTTCCAGCGGTAGTCCGGCTTCGAGCAGCGTGGCGAGCTGGCGCAGCATGAGGCTGACCTCGGACAGCGGGATGCGTTTACGGAACGGCAGGTTGATGTTGCGTGAGCCGTTTCGCGCGGACGTATCGGACAGCGCATTCAATTCGACCACGAACAGGCCTTTTTCGCGCAGCTGGGTGCGCGCGAGACGTGCCGAATCGGCCTCTATCATGCCGGTGGTGGTTTTGCCTGCTGCGTCTAGCGCGTTGTAAGAGAAGGCGGCCATGATACAAAAACCTAATCTCTTGTCACGCGGATAAGTTCTTCCAGCGAAGTATCGCCGGATACCACCCAGCGCAATCCATCGTCACGCAGGTTGAGCATGCCTTTTTGCACGGCGTAATCACGCAAATGCTGTTCGCTTTCGCGCGAGTGGATCATGCTGCGTAATCCTTCGTCCACTTCCAGCAATTCGTAAATTCCGGTGCGGCCACGATAGCCGGTCTGGTTGCAGTTGGCGCAGCCGGTGGGGCGGTAGATGACGTCCGGTTTGCCGAAGCGGGCGAGCAGTGCCAGTTCTGTTTCGTCCGGCGTGTAGGCTTCGCGGCAGTCCGGGCACAGACGGCGCACCAGACGTTGCGCAAGCACGCCGACGATACTCGAAGAGAGCAGGAATGGCTCCACACCCATGTCGGTAAGACGCGTCACTGCACTCACGGTGTCGTTGGTGTGCAATGTGGCCAGCACGAGGTGACCGGTGAGGCTGGACTGCACGGCGATCTGCGCGGTTTCGAGGTCGCGGATTTCGCCGATCATGATCACGTCCGGATCCTGGCGCAGGATGGCGCGCAATGCGCGCGCGAAACTCATGTCGATGCGCGGGTTGACCTGGGTCTGGCTGATGCCATCAAGGTCGTATTCCACCGGGTCTTCCACGGTCATCACGTTGGTGACATTTGCGTCGATGCACGACAGGGCCGCATATAAGGTAGTGGTTTTACCGGAGCCGGTGGGTCCGGTGACCAGCACGATGCCGTGCGGTTGTGTGGTGAGGCGCAAAATGGCTTCGAGGATTTTTGCTCCCATGCCGAGTTTGGTGAGATCGAGACGTCCTGCTTCCTTGTCGAGCAGGCGCATCACGACCCGTTCACCATGCGCAGTCGGCAGGGTCGAGACACGTACATCGACCGGGCGGCCTGCGAGACGTAACGCGATGCGCCCGTCCTGCGGCAGGCGTTTTTCGGCAATGTCGAGATCGGCCATGACTTTAATCCGTGAGGCAAGTGCTGCGTGCAGCGCGCGGTGAGGTTCGGCGATGTCTTTCAATGTGCCATCGAGACGGAAACGCACCACCGAGCGCGTCTCGAATGGTTCGATGTGGATGTCCGACGCGTTGTCTCGCACGGCTTGCGCCAGCAGTGCATTGATCATGCGGATGACGGGCGCATCGTTTTCGGATTCAAGCAGGTCGGCAGATTTGGGCAGGTCGTGCAATAGCATGGACAGATCCATATCCTGCTCGGCATCGTCGAGCAGCATGGCGGTGGATTCATCCGCCTGCGAATAGGCGTCGCTTAATATGCGCTCGAATGCGTCGGCATCGACCAGTGAGGCATCGACGGGCATGGCGAATTGGCGCATGACTTCGGCAATGGCTTCCGGTTTCGCTTCGTGGCGCACAGTCAGTACGGCGCGACCGTTGCAATCGGTCAGCACCACACCCTGGGTCTTGGCGAAGGTGTAGGGCAGGCGGCGTGCAGCGCGGCGGTTGATCGCGGTCTGGGTCACGGCAATATGAAGCGGTCGGAAGAAGATGCGGCGGGTGCGCTGGCTGCATCTGCGCTGGATGTTGCTGCCACTGGCGCACTGGCCGCATCGATTGTCGGGGGCGCCACCGTTGCGCTGGCCGCATCAGTGATCGGCGTTTCTGCTGCAGGGGGTTTAACGGCAGGAACCTTGTCTTCGGTATGGGCTGGGGGCAACGCCTTGTTCTCGTCGTCGTTCGGCAATATCAAGTGATCGGGCGAACGCGCCTCCTGGCGCAGTTTGCTCATTTGTTCGTAACGCTCATCGGTAAGTTTCTGGTAGCTGTCCGATTGATACATGATGTAAGGACGGATAAATACCATCAGGTTGGTTTTGGTATGTTGCCGCGTCTCGTAACGGAACAGGTTGCCGAGAATGGGAATATCGCCCAGCAGCGGCGTCTTGCTCGCCACATCATTGACCGAGTCCTGGATCAGGCCGCCCAGCACCACGATCTGGTTTTCATCTACCAGGATGTTGGACTCGATGGAGCGCTTGTTGGTGATGACGCCTGCCGAGGTGGTGGCGGAAGCGACGACGCTCGATACTTCCTGGTAGATTTCCAATTTCACGGTGCCGCCCTGCATGATCTGCGGTTTGATCTTCAGCGTCAGGCCGACATCCTTGCGTTCAATCGTCTGGAATGGTGTGGCAGTGGTAGCTGAGCCGGTCTGTGCATATTGTCCGGTGATGAACGGCACATTCTGTCCGACCACGATTTTGGCTTCTTCGTTATCCAGCGTCATCAGGTTGGGGGCGGACAGGATATTAGCGTTGGTGTCGGTTTCCAGTGCGCGTGCCAGCATGCCCAGATTGAGTATGGTCGTCCCGTCCACCAGTGTAGTCATCCCGTTCACGAGTCCGACGTTCAGGCCTTGCCCAACCGTAGTGATATCGCCCGACGCACCGATAATATTGCCGGCCGTGCCGAAATTGGTGCCGCCGATGATATTGGTGCCGCTCTTGTTGATGCCGGTCAGGTTTTGCCATTGGACGCCGAATTCGGCGGCCTTGTCTGCTGTTACTTCGACGATGAGTGCTTCGACGAATACCTGCGGACGGCGCACATCCAGTTTTTCGATGACGGAACGGATATTGTTATAGACCGGTTCGGAGGCGGTGATGATCAGTGCGTTGGATGATGCATCGGCCTGGATAATGCCACCGCCGGGGGGGGCGGGCGTGGTGACCTGAAGCGGCCTGCCCGCCACCTTGACTGCAGGTGCAGGTGCGCTGGGTGCGCTTGTATCGCCGCTGAGTACCGAACGCAGCGTTTGCGCAAGTTTGGTGGCATTGGCGTTTTTCAGTTGTACGACATGGATGTTGCCGGGCGTGTTGGCCGCGCTGTCCAGTCTGGCGACCAGTTCCCTGACGCGCGTGATATGACCGGGATTTCCTGAGCGCAGCAACAGTGCATTGGTGCGGCTATCCGCCAGCAATACGAATTGCTGGTTTTCGTCGCCGCCAGTTTGTTTTGACGCAGTCTCCGGTATCAGCTTGTTGATGATGTCGGCGAGATCGACTGCCGATGCGTGTCTGACGGGAATCAGTATGGGCGCGTCGGCATTGGGCCGGTCGATGGTATCGATGAGTTTTTCGATGCGTTTGATGCTGCTGGCATAATCGGTCACCACCAGCGCGTTGCTGGCGGGATAAGCGACGACCACATTGTTCGGCGCGATCATCGGACGTACTACGTTAACCATTTGCGAAGCGGATTCGTATTTCAGCACAAATACGCGAGTGATCAGCTTGTCGCCCCGGCCCCGTGCCAGTGAGTCGACATGCAGCTTGGCATCGGCTTCGGGAATGATCTGGGTTACGCCGTTCGATTCCACCGCAGCGTAGCCTTGCAGGCGCAGGGCGGAAAGCAGGATGTTATAGCCCAATTCAGGCGAAACCGGCGTGGCAGAGACTATATTAATGGTGCCTTTTACACGCGGGTCGACGAGGAAATTCTTTTTGGAAATCTGCGAAATGGCGCGAATGACTTCCTGAATATCGGCGTTGACGAAATTCAGCGAGACCAGTTCTTCCTGCTTTTGTTTTTCCGCATGACACGGCGTTGCGATGAGTAGCGCCAGGCTGAATATCAGCAGGGTTCGTCGCACAATGGTGTTAATCAAGGCCTTCCCCTTATCAGTTCACGCTGCTGTTGTTGCATTATCCTCTGCTGCTCCGGTGTGAGCTGATCCAGCAGTTCCCTGTTCAACATGGCTTGTGTTTTGCCGCGTCCCGGGGGTGGCGGCATGCTGCTCACCGGGGTGATTCCGTCTGTTGCTGCGGGCGCTCTGCTCAGATCGACACGTTGTTTTACGCCATTGTGTTCCAGGATCACATGGTCGGGCAGCGTCTCGACCAGGCGCACGCCCGGTACGACTTCCCCTCCCAGTCCCACGCCAACCTGGCCTGTGTCAGTCATCATGACGGCAAAACCGTTCTTGCGGCTGGCAAAAATACCGATGGGCCGGATACCGTTAAGCGAGGCGGACGCGGTCGTTGTGTTGGCAATGCCGAACAATTGTTCGGTCTGCGTAGATTGTGCTGCGACCGTTGTGCCGGGAACGGCATGCTCGGCGGGCGCGAACAGTACCCAGACATGCTTTGCCAGCAGTAATGTTGCCAGCAGTCCGCCCCA
This sequence comes from Sideroxydans sp., assembly GCA_050303535.1. Taxonomy (GTDB): domain Bacteria; phylum Pseudomonadota; class Gammaproteobacteria; order Burkholderiales; family Gallionellaceae; genus Sideroxyarcus. Next base: position 27,755 of record JBNLBY010000008.1, read on the forward strand.
GAGCGGCCAGTTCATCCAGAGCTTGGCAGGTGCAGCAAAGACCTTCTTACCCAACGACATACATCGTTCCTCATTTGCGGACGCTGAATATAGCATACCTGCGGGAAGGGAATGCAGGCGGGGCGGATGTGCAAGGGGCGGTCGGGGGTGTTTTTTTGTGAGCAGTATCGTGGCGTTATCTATACAAAGGAAAAGGTGACGCAACAAGCGGTGTGAGAAAGCGCAAAATAAAACCGCCCGAAAAGTGGGCGGCTTTAAGTGGCCAAGTGAACAAATTACAACCCGATCTTGCGGATGCGGCCATTAGTAGTGTCCGCGACATACAAAGCGCCATTTTCATAAATGAGGCCTATTGGGTAATTGAACCTGGCGTTCGGTCCTGTCCCGTCGGTACTCCCGGAAACACCCGCTATACCCGCTATCGTCGAAACGATTCCGGTGGCGATGACGATCTTGCGGATGGTGTGGTTGCGGCTGTCAGTTACGTACAGGTTGGTGCCGTCGGTCGCGATGCCAAACGGCCAGTTGAAACGCGCATTCAAATGGGTGCCGTCTGTGGAACCAGCGCCAGACTGAGGTAATGTAAAGTTGCCTCCGGCAACGAGCGTGGTTTCGCCTGTTGAGACATCCACCCTGCGCACATTGTTGTTGACAGTGTCGGCTACGTACACAAAGCTGGCTCCATCAGTTGTAATGCCTGTCGGGCCATAAAATTGGGAGACGGCGCTAGCGCCGTTGGTGTAGCCACAAATACCATTGCCCGCCAGCGTGCTGACGGCGGCGCTTGCGCTGAGGTCGATCTTGCGGATGGTGCAGTTGCTGGAATCCGTAACGTAAAGGGAAGTATTGATTCGGGTGATGCCAGCGGGATATTTAAACCTTGCAGAGGTGCCGTTAGCATCCGTCGATCCGGGGGCCGAAGCCGCTCCGGCCAGCGTGCTGACTGCGGCACTTGCGCTGAGGCCGATCTGGCGGATTGTATGGCTATTTTTGTCAGCTATGTACAGGTTGTTGGCGTCGATGGTAATACCCCAAGGAGAGTTGAATCGTGCGCTTGTGCCAGAAATATTGTCGGTAGATCCGGATGTGCCATTGACATCGCCCGCCAGGACGCTCGCCACCCCAGTGTTGATGTTGATCTTGAGAATGTTGTTGCGCGGGAAATCGGTTACATACACATAGGTACCATCGGAAGCAATATACGTGGGTGAAGTGCCAGCAGTGCTACTAATCGTGCTGACCAGCACGGTGGCTGCCGGGCTGTTGCCATCGTCACCACCGCCACCACAACCTGTCATTCCCAGTGTGACGACGGCGATGAATCCAATACCCAACTCAGTGATCCTGCGCAGGTTTTTCCTGATTTCCATGGTGCCCCTTTCGGTCAGATGTCGCGTAATTTTACCCGGATATTGCTAACCGGCGATGCATGTCCACCAGGGCAACTCTACATCAGCGAGCAATCTTGTGCCATTGTCATCACTCGCGGATGCTCACATCCCATAAGTAGGGCCTGCTGATCGGTAATTCTTAATTGGGCTTGCGAAATTAGAATGCCGCCTGCCTTTGGTGCACTGCTCGGGTCGCCGCCTCAGATAGAGGTGAAGAGGAAATTCAGCAAGGTACATTCGGCGGCCAGCGCCCACTCGCGGACGCTCGCATCCCCGGTAACGGGGCCCCTGCTCGCTGCTCGGAGCGCTACTCGCTTTCCAGCCGGTCTGAGCGGGTAAATATCCAGGTACGTGTGATGCTGATCACGTCGGTGTCTTTGCGGATGTCAGGCGGGAAGGGGGCGAAGGGGGCGGAGAGTTTGACGATGCGGATGGCGGAGGCGTCGAGGATGCGCTGGCCGGAGGGTCGGTTGATTTCGATGTTTTCCACGCTGCCGTCAGAACGGATGTTGACGGTGAGGGTGAGCTTGCCGTAAATCTTTTTGCGGCGCGCGATTTCTGGATAGTTCAGGTTGCCGATACGTTCAACTTTGATGCGCCAGTCTTCCACGTATTGGGCATAGCGGTATTCCTGGGTGCGAGCGCCGATAAATTTGCGCCTCGGCAGTTTTTCATACATATCGAGGCGTTTGCTGATCTGTGCTTCCAGACGTGCAATTTCCAGTGAACGTTGTACCAGGTCATGACCGTTGAAACCAGAATTGTCCTGCTGCTGTTTCCGGGTCTGGTTTTCCGCTACGCTGTAATCGCTTTTATGACGCGTGAGCAGACGTTTGTTTTCCTGTTCCAGTTGGCGTAAATGCTGGGCAACTTGCTCCGGCGTGAACTGTTTTGCCTCACCGAGAACGGGGAAGGGTGTCTGCGCACGACGCTCCTTATCTGTGTTGCCGCCACCGTCGAGGTTGTTCTGTGCGTAGGCAGTGGCGTCATTTGGCCGGTCACTCGATTTGCTGTTGACCAGTACAACTTCCAGCGGCTGGCGGACGGCAGGAATATTTTTTACGTCGGGTACAACGAAGGTGATGCCGAACAGGGCGAAGGAGTGCAGACCGATCGAAAATAACGCGGCAAATGACAGGCGCGGCCTGGGTTGTTGCAGGATGGTGACGGAAGGGTAAATCATGCCGGAACTTCCACGCTGGCATGATAACGTGCATCGAAATCCAGGTTAAGCAAATCGATGTCAATGATTTCCAGTGTCACTTTGGTGCTGGGCGGCATTTCCGGCAACGACGGGATCCGACCGGTCAGGGGAATGTCGGCGAGTTTGACCATATTTTCGCGCAACACGATTGCGTGCACCTGTTTTACATTTTCCTGCAGCAGCCAGCGCAGACACCAGTAACGCTCCATCGTGCGCTGGAATTCGTTGTATGTGGTGTAGGCAGTGTCAAAATCGCGCAGAATGGTGAACAGTGCGGTGTCGTTTTTCTCGTATACCGGCGCCTTTCCACTCAGTACGCTGACGATCTGGCGCTGGTTTACCAGGTCAACGTAGCGCCGCAGCGGCGAACTCGACCATGCATAGTGCGCTACGCCCAGGCCCTGGTGTGGCGCGGCGACGGTGCTCATTTTTACCTTGCCGTTACTCTGCGTACGGTAAATGCCGGCCACATTGTTGTCCTCCAGCAATTTACCCCAGGTACTGTTGGCGAGAATCATTAATTCCGACACTACTTTATCGATGGGAGAGCCACGCAGGCGCTGACCGATGGTGACACGGTCATTTTCCACTTTGAAGATGTAATCGATCTGCTGCGTGCTGTTGTCTGCGGATTTGCCGCGTGTCGCTTCCAGCTTGAGCGCGAAGTTCCACAGCAGTCTGAGTTCGGGAGCATAGTCGTAGTCGAGAATGTTCGATGCCAGCGTTTCTTCGTTGAACAGCGGTTCCAGCGTGTCATGGCGCAGGTTGGCTGCGATATGCAGGCGTTCGACGCGGCTTTCGTTACTGACGACTGCAAGTGTTTCGGCATCCGCTTCCACGTACAGCGAAAGTGCAGGGCGCCCCTCCGACACGTTACCGGCGAAGCCGGCCGTTTGCGGGAGGAGGTGCGTTGCGCCCGCTCCCGCACCAGAGGGCTCCGCCCCACCGTGTTGCGGGCGCACCTTATCTGCGCACAGCGTGAAGGCTTGCACCACGTTATCCGGCAGCATGGTGATCTTGTCACCCGGCATATATACGGTGGACATGCGCTGTGCGGCGATGATGTCAATCGGTGAATCCGGGGCAATGCCCAGTGAAGGTACTGCGATGTGAATGCCGATGCGCCAGTTGCCGTTCGGTAACTTTTCGAGGGAGAAAGCGTCGTCGATTTCAGTGGTGCTTGCGTCGTCGATGCTGAAGGCATTGACTGTTGCCAGCGGCAACTCTGGATGTTCGTCGATACTTACTTCGGGGAAGCCGGTGCCGCGCGTGAAGTGCTCGAACAGGAATTTGTTCAGGTGGTAATCATGCGAGGAGGGTAGAGCACCGCATCGATCCAGCAGATGTGCGGCAGACAGATGCGTGGCGGCGCAGGCGGCTTCCACTGCTTTGGTTTCGATGGAGTTGCGATCAGGCTTGTACAGGATCGTTGTCAGATGTTCGGTGAATTCTGCAGGCAGTTGAAAATTGCAGAGTTGTTCGGTATAGCGTGCCTGCAATTCGGCCTGCAGGCGTTTTTTTTCAGCGCTGGCAAGCGCTGATTTCAGGGCATCGGGTGGCGCGGCTTTGTAGCGGCCTTTGCCCTTTTTGTAGAAGTGCATGGGTGAACCATGCAGGCGTATCAACGCACCTGCCGCTTCAATGGGGTCGGGGGTGTGGCCGAAATACTCCTGCGCCAATATATCAAAGCTGAATTCTTCCGGCGGCGAAGCTTCCCACAGGAAATCCACATCGATGTCGGCAGCCACTTGTTCCGCCTGTGCCATGAATTCGGACAGTCCCGGCTGGGTAAAACGCAGCATCACGTTGGCCGATTTGATCTTGCTGCGCTTGCCGTGGATGCTCTCGATTTGCAAGGAAGTAGTGTTGTCGGTAAGGATATTGCCGACCTTGAAACCGCCGTTTTCTTCGTAAAATATATTCATTGGCAAGTGCTGAAATAATTCGTTTGAATTATAACCTGTCGGCCTGCTGTTGAACTTCCTTCATGGTAATCTGTCTGCAGGGGCGCTGTCCGAATGGCGGGCGAATTTATTAACTACACAGGGGAGGTAGTATGGAAGTGTTTTTCAAATTGATCATTGCCGGTAGCCTGGTATGTACTGCAGCGCTGGCGCAGGCTTGCGATGCAAAACAGCAGGGTGTTACCTATTTTCAGGAAATGGACAAGAATGGTGACGGAGCGATCAGTAAAAAGGAATTCGATACGTACCACAAAGCGCATTTCAGCGAGATGGATACGAATAAAGACGGCAAAGTCACTCAGGCAGAGATGGATGCCGCGCACGGCAAGAAAGTGGAAAAATGCAATGTAAGCCTCGACAGGCGCTTCGAGAAATCCGATATCAACAATGACGGGGCTTTAAGCAAGGATGAGGCGGAAATCGGGATGCCAGCGGTATTCAATCACTTCGATGAGTTCGACGCCAATAAGGACGGAAAGATCAGCAGTCAGGAGATGTCCGATTTCATGAAGAAAATGCATGCAAATCACAGTAACAGCAAATAAGATGATGCGTTATTAATCAAGTAATCAGGATGATGCAAACAAACAGGCCGGCTTAAAGCTGGCCCGTTGCTTATTGAGGCCTTTGCTTAAGGCAGGCTAATCTCCTGTCTTGCAAGTGGTTTTGGTCAACTGGGCGCGAAATGTTACCATCCGGCATCTTTCTTATTATTCGGGAAATCTTCATGGCTGGCCACAGTAAATGGGCGAATATTCAACACCGCAAAGGGCGCCAGGACGCCAAGCGCGGGCAGATTTTTACCCGCCTGATCAAGGAAATCACGGTTGCGGCAAAACTGGGAGGCAGTGACCCGGATGCCAATCCGCGTTTGCGCATGGCGATGGAAAAAGCCTACGATCAGAACATGCCCAAGGACAACGTCGAGCGCGCTGTCAAGCGTGGTGCGGGCGAACTGGAGGGCGTGGATTACATGGAGTTGCGCTACGAAGGCTACGGTATCGGCGGCGCGGCAGTCATGGTGGATTGCATGACTGACAACAAGACACGCACCGTGGCCGATGTGCGCCATGCTTTCTCCAAGCACGGCGGCAACCTTGGCACCGACGGTTCGGTGTCTTTCCTGTTCAAACATTGCGGACAGATGATCTTTGCACCCGGCACCGACGAGAATGCGTTGCTGGAAGTGGCGCTGGATGCGGGCGCGGAGGACATCATTAACAATGACGATGGCAGCATCGAGGTCATCACGTCGCCGCATGATTTTGTGGCGGTGAAGCAGCGTCTGGAAGGGGCAGGTTTCAAACCGGAAATGGGCGAAGTCACCATGAAGGCGGAGACCGATGTGGAACTCAGGGGGGATGACGCGGCGAAGATGCAGAAACTGCTGGATGCGCTGGAAGACCTCGGCGATGTGCAGGAGGTTTACACCAACGCGGTACTGGACGAATAGAATTGAGATATTAGGACTGAGGATTCAGGAAAACCATTTGATGTACTACGATGCCTAGCGCAATCCTCAATCCTCAATCCTCAATCCGGATTCTGGGTATTGATCCAGGACTGAGAGTGACGGGTTTTGGAGTCATCGACAAGCAGGGTCAGCAACTGCAGTATGTGGCGAGTGGCTGTATCAAGACGCCGGACGGTGAATTACCGGAACGGCTGAAAGTGATTCTGAGCTCACTGAGTGAAGTCATAGCGCAGCATCAGCCACAGCAGGTGGCGGTAGAAAAAGTATTTGTGAATGTGAATCCGCAATCTACGCTGTTGCTTGGCCAGGCGCGTGGTGCCGCCATTTGCGCGGCAGTGCTGGCGGACTTGCCAGTGGCGGAATATACCGCCTTGCAGGTAAAGCAGGCTGTAGTGGGGAACGGCCATGCAGACAAGGAGCAGGTGCAGGCGATGGTACAGCAATTGCTGCAACTATCCGGCACGCCCGGCCCGGATGCGGCAGATGCGCTGGCTTGTGCCATCTGCCATGCTCACGGTGGTATGGGGCTGGGCGCGTTGGCGACCAAAGGTTTCCGTATAAGAAAAGGAAGAATGGTATGACACAGCCGCTGGAACCGACGCTCGAATTATTTCAAAACCCTGTTGCGCGCTATTTTGCAGCGACGCGTCCAGCTTTTCTTACCGCGAGTTTGATGGCCTGTCTGGTCGGCCTTGCAAATGCATGGCATGCCGATCTTGTTTTTGATATTCCGCTTGCGCTGATTACCCTGCTGTTTGCCTTGCTCGCGCATGCCGGTGTGAATGTGCTCAATGACTATTATGATGCGCTCAACGGTACCGATGCGCAGAACACCGATCGCATTTTTCCTTTTACTGGCGGCAGCCGTTTCATCCAGAACGGTGTATTGACCCCGGCGCAGACACGCAACTACGGTTTTACGTTGATGGCCTGCGTGGCGGCTGCAGGGTTGTGGCTGATGGCGCGTTCCGCGCCGCAACTGATGTATGTCGGCATCGCCGGTCTATTTATCGGCTGGGCCTATTCCGCGCCGCCGTTCCGGCTGAACAGCCGCGGTCTTGGAGAGTTGTGCGTGGCGGCAGGTTTTCTTTCCATCACTGTCGGCACCGATTTCGTGCAACGCAAGGGTTTTGCTACGGCGCCTTTTATTGCGGGCCTGTCATATGCCTTGCTGGTCGCCAATCTGCTTTATATCAACCAGTTTCCAGACCGAAGCGCCGACACGGCTGCGGGCAAGCTGCACTGGGTGGCGCGCCTGCAAATACATCAAGCGCGCTGGGGCTACGTGCTGATCGTGGCTCTGGCAAATATATGGTTGCTGGTGAGCGTACTGCTGGGCTGGTTACCGTTACTTTCTCTGCTGGCACTGCTGGCATTGCCCCTGAGCATGAAAGCTGCGCGCCTGCTGTTACGCCATGCCGCACAACCGCAGCAACTGGGTGACGCGATCAAGGCGACGATTGGCGCCATGATGGTGCATGGTGCGTTGCTGTCGCTGTCGTTGATCATCAGCTAGACAGGGTGAGCTCGACAGCATACCCATTCTGCGAGTGATTTTGAGTAAGGGAAATTCATGATTGGAAGGTTAAGCGGTACGCTACTGGAGAAGAATCCGCCGCAGATTTTGCTTGATGTACAGGGCGTGGGCTACGAAGTGGATGTGCCGATGAGTACGTTCTATAACCTGCCCGCACTGCATGAGCAAGTTGTGCTGCATACGCAACTTATCGTGCGTGAAGACGCTCATTTGCTGTTCGGCTTCCTGATGCAGGATGAGCGCGAGGTATTCCGCCAGTTGCTCAAGATCAGCGGCGTCGGTCCCAGGCTTGCGTTGTCGGTGTTGTCAGGCCTGGGTCTTGGTGATCTTGTGGCCGCTGTAGCGAACAAGGATGCCTCGCGCCTGACCAGAATTCCCGGGGTGGGCAAGAAGACCGCCGAGCGGCTATTGCTGGAATTGCAGGGCAAATTTGCGGGGAGCGGCGTGAGTGCTGCCAGTGGCAGCACAATGGTTGGGGCAGGCAACGATATCGTCAACGCATTGCTGGCGCTGGGTTACAGCGAGAAAGAAGCCGACTGGGCTACTAAACAATTACCCAAGGAAGCAGGTGTCTCAGACGGTATTCGCCAGGCGCTTAAGTTATTATCCAAAGCATGATTCAAAACGACGACCTTTCCGCTGAACCGCGCATTATCTCTGCCGCATCCGCCTCGCCGAAAGAGGAAGCGCTGGAGCGGGCGCTGCGCCCGAAGCAACTCGACGAATATGTGGGACAGGAGAAGATTCGCGGGCAGCTGGAAATTTTTATTCAGGCTGCGAAGCAGCGTCGGGAGCCGCTTGATCATGTGTTGCTGTTTGGTCCGCCCGGTCTGGGCAAGACCACACTGGCGCAGATCATTGCGCGCGAGATGGGGGTTAATCTGCGCCACACTTCCGGTCCGGTGCTGGAACGCGCGGGCGATCTTGCTGCATTGCTGACCAATCTCGAACCAAACGATGTGCTGTTCATTGACGAGGTACATCGTCTGTCGCCGGTGGTGGAAGAAATCCTGTATCCCGCGCTGGAGGATTACCAGATCGACATCATGATCGGTGAAGGGCCGGGCGCGCGTTCGGTGAAGATCGATTTGCCGCCATTTACGCTGGTCGGGGCAACTACGCGCGCGGGCATGCTGACCAATCCGCTGCGCGACCGTTTTGGTATCGTGGCAAGGCTGGAGTTTTACACGCCGGAAGAACTGCAACGTATTGTTACACGTTCTTCCAGCTTGCTGGATTTGCCCATATCGCCCGATGGCGCACTGGAAATCGCCCGGCGTTCGCGCGGCACGCCGCGCATTGCCAACCGCTTGTTGCGCCGCGTACGTGATTATGCCGATGTGCGTGCCGAGGGTAATGCATCGCGTGAAGTGGCGGATGCGGCGCTGACCATGCTGGATGTGGACTCACGCGGGTTGGATGTGATGGACAGGAAGCTGTTGCAAACCGTGATCGAAAAGTTCATGGGCGGACCAGTCGGTGTGGATAACCTCGCAGCCGCCATCGGTGAAGAGCGCGACACCATAGAAGACGTGCTGGAACCATACCTTATTCAGCAGGGTTATTTGCAGCGCACACCGCGTGGCCGTATGGCGACGGCGAATGCCTACCAGCATTTCGGACTAATTCATCCTAGTAATGACAACAACAAGGAATTGTGGGATGAGTAAACACAAGGTCTTTTCCTGGCCGGTTCGAGTGTATTTCCAGGACACGGATGCAGGCGGGGTGGTTTATCACGCCAGTTATGTGAACTTTATGGAACGTTCACGTACTGAGTGGTTGCGTACTTTCGGTTACAGCAACGCGAGGCTGATGAAGGAGTTGGGTGCGGTATTTGTGGTGCGTTCGCTCAAGCTGGAGTATCTGAAACCGGCACTGCTGGACGACATGATTACAGTGACGACTCAGGTCAGGGAGATCGGGCGCAGCCGCCTGAGAATTCATCAGACTGTGCTGCGGGGCGATGAGAAACTGGTCGAAGGTGAAGTGCATCTGGTGTGTGTGGGTGTGGATACTTTCAAGCCGGTGAGTGTGCCGGATGTGTTGCGTAAACAGTGGGATTGAATATATGGATCTGATTCAAGACATGTCGTTCATTCACCTGATATCCAATGCCAGCTTGCTGGTGCAACTGGTGATGGGGTTATTGCTGGTGGTATCGTTGATGTCATGGTGGTACATCTTTCTGAAAATGTTTGCGGTGCGGGCGGCGGTTTCGCAAACGCATGAATTCGAGGATGCCTTCTGGGGCAATCCGAACCTGAATTCGCTCTATTTGCAGGCCGGCAATAAATCGCGTCGTGATGTCGGTGCGCTGGAGCGCATCTTTGCGTCGGGCTTTGCCGAATACGTCAAACTGAAAAAAGTGCACGGTGTGAACAGCGCAGCGGTAATGGATGGTGCACGCAGAGCGATGCGTGCCAGATACCAGCGTGAGATGGATTATCTTGAGTCGCACTTGTCTTTCCTTGCTACGGTCGGCTCGGTCAGTCCATATGTTGGCCTGCTGGGTACGGTGTGGGGCATCATGAACGCATTCAGGGGGCTGTCCAACGTCGGGCAGGCAACACTGGCGCAGGTCGCGCCCGGCATTGCAGAAGCCCTGGTGGCGACGGCGATGGGCCTGTTTGCGGCGATTCCTGCAGTGGTGGCCTACAATCGCTATGCCTATGACATTACGCGTCTGGCGTCGCGTTTCGAAAGCTTCATGGAAGAGTTCTCGAATGTCCTGCAGAGGCAGCCATGAACGATATCCGGCGCTCTTCACATCCCCCGATGAGTCAGATCAATGTCGTGCCTTACATTGATGTGATGCTGGTGTTGCTGGTAATCTTCATGATTACAGCGCCATTGATGAATCCGGGACAAATTGATCTGCCCAGCGTGGGCAAGTCGCTGGCCCCCCCGGTTGCACCGCTGGAAATCGTTATTAAAAGAAATACAACGCTGATATTGCGGGACCATACCAGGGGTGGGCATGAATCGCCTGTATCGCGCGACGAATTAGTGAGGTATTTGAAAAATAGTCTGGCGAAGAATGCCGAACAGCCAGTGGTAATTTCTGCCGACAAAAGAGTGCGTTACGAAGAAGTGATTAAGGTTATGGATATGTTGCAGCAGCAGGATGTTAAAAAGATCGGGCTGCTTACCAAGACTCGATGAGTATCGCGCTGGCCTATCAGGAGCCCCATCGTTTTCATGCCGGATTATTGGCGCTGGCTGTGCATCTTGTTTTTATTGCCGTGTTGTATCTGGGGGTTCGCTGGCAATCGCAACCGCCTGAGCGCTTTGTGGTGGAAATGTGGGACAGATTGCCGGAAAGCGGTGTGCCGATGCCTGCCAAAGCGGAACCTATGCAACCGGCCAGGGTCGTAAACCCCAAGTCGCCGCAAGTAAAAGCAGATATCGAATTGCGCGATAAGAAAAGCAGGAAAAATGCAAAAGCAGCCGACAAAGCCAGACAGGAGGCTGAACGGAGGGAGCTGGAAGAATATTCAAAACGGATCAAAGAGGCCGAACAGGCGCGGTTTCGAGCCGAACAGGAACGGGTTCGTGCAGAGGTGAGTCAGGCGACGCAGGTGCAAGTTGAGCGTTATGAGAGTCTGATTCGCAACAAGATACGGCGTAAAATGAAAATGGTAGCGGATGTACCGCAGGATGTTGAAGCAATTTTCAAGGTGACCCTGCTGCCGGATGGTTCGCTCATGGATGACCCCTTGCTGGTAAAAAGTAGCGGTTTTCCTGCTTATGATGATGCGGCAGAACGGGCCATTTTATCTGCAGAGCCACTGCCGGTGCCTACCGATATTTCGTTGCAGAAGCTGTTTCGTGAGTTGAAGCTGTCAATCAAACCATAATAATTAGGAATGTATATGCGTTTTGCAGGTGCTGTCGTTTTGTTGCTGGCAACGAGTTTTGCGCGGGCTGAATTATCCATAGAGATTACAGGTGCGGGTGAACATCAGATCCCGATTTCTGTGGTGCGTTTTGCTGGTGAGGAGGCAATGCCAGGACAGGCGATCAGCAGCGTAGTTTCCAACGATTTGATACGCACCGGGCTGTTCAAATTGATCGATACGGAGGGCAAGGCGCCGCACGAGCCGGGCGATGTGAACTATGTCGAGTGGCCGGGTGTTGAGGCGCTACTCATCGGCAAGGTAATACCGGTAGACGGCGGGCGTGTGGAGGTCAGATTCCGCTTGATGGATATGGTGCGCCAGACCGAGTTGGTCGGTTTGGCGGTGACAGGCAAGAGCGGGCAAATACGTGCCATTGGACATCGTGTCGCCGATCTGGTCTACGAGAAACTGACGGGCAGCGCCGGCGTTTTCAGTACACGTATTGCCTATGTGAATCGCGAAGGCAGGAAATACCGGCTGGTGGTGGCGGACAGCGACGGTTTCGGTGAACAGACCTTGCTGGCGCTGAACCAGCCAATTATGTCTCCATCATGGTCACCGGACGGCAGGAAAATTGCTTATGTAAGTTTTGAACGGGGGCACGCGACAGTTTTTGTGCAATCTCTGGCGACACGCAAGCGGACCGTGCTGGCGGATCTTCCCGGAAGTAACAGTGCGCCAACATGGTCACCGGACGGTAGTCAACTGGCAGTGGTGATATCGCGCGAAGGCAGTTCGCAACTCTACATAGTAAATAGTGACGGAAAAAACTTGCATCGCATTACTTATGGCGAAAGTATTGATACTGAACCAAATTTCCTGCCTGACGGCAAGTCGCTATTGTTTACCTCGGATCGTGGCGGAAGCGCACAGATCTATCGTGTTCCGGCTAAAGGAGGCTATGCCGAACGCCTGACTTTTGAGGGTGACAGCAATTATTCGCCGCGTGTCAGCCCGGACGGGAAAAGCTTTGTGTTTTCTCATTATATTGATGGGGTATTCTATATTGCAGTGCAGGATTTTGAGACTAATCAGATGCAGGTCTTGACCAGTGGAGGATGGGAAAAGAAACCGAGTTTCGCTCCCAATGGCAAACTGGTCTTGTTCGCAACGGAATCGCAAGGTCGTGGTATATTGTCGACCGTATCAAGCGATGGCAGGGTGAAGCAGAAGATGGTTGCTCAACGCGGTGACATCCGTGAGCCGATCTGGGGCCCTTTCTTTAAACAGTAAAACAAACAGTAATATATTTGGATTGGAGATCACGATGAAGAAAATTTTCTTGAGTATCTTTTTGGTCGGTTTTCTCGCTGCCTGTGCGAGCGAGGCACCCAAAGAAGAAGCTGTCAACGAGCCTGAACCGGTTGCGGCCGCTGAAACCGAAATGGCGCCTGTTGCTGCTATGCCGGAAGAGCGTAGCGTGTATTTCCCGTTTGATGTGGATGCGGTGCAAGAAGCAGATCGTGCTACCGTTCAGGCACATGGCGAATATCTGAGAGAAAACGGAACTGCCACGGTAAGCGTGGAAGGCAATGCGGATGAGCGCGGAAGCAGCGAGTACAACCTGGCCCTGGGTCAACGCCGTGCCAGCAATGTCAAAAAGCTGCTGGTTTTGTCCGGTGCCCAGTCTTCGCAGATCGAGACTGTGAGCTATGGAGAAGAGAAGCCGCGCTGTACCGAGCATAATGAATCATGCTGGTCTCAAAACCGTCGCGCTGATATCGTTGCCAAGTAGTTGTTTCAACAATGCGTTACTGGTTGTTGATATGTTTGTTTGTTGCGAGCAACCCCGCCATGGCGGGGTTGTTTGCTGATGGCGATGCGCGCGAGCAAATAAAGCAGCTGGAAGCACGCGTTATCAAGCTGGAAAAGGCATTGAAGGCGGCGGATGCGGATAAGGAACAGAGCATTCGTTCCACGCTTGATCTGCAGATACAGATGGAGACGTTAAATGCCGAATTGCGCAAGCTGCGTGGTCAGAACGAAGAGTTCAGACATGACTTGCAAGATGCAGAGAAGCGTCAAAAAGATTTCTATATTGATCTGGATACGCGGCTACGCCGTATTGAAAAGGGTGCTGCTGGAAATCATGACGAATCCGCAGTCAGCGAGAGAAGCGCATTCGAGGCAGCCTATGCTTTTTACAAAGCGGAGAAATATAAAGACGCTGCAACTGCGTTTAGCGATTTCCTGAAAAACTATCCACGATCCGCTCATGAAGCCAATGTCCTCTACTGGATGGGTAACTCGTATTTTCTGTTGCGGGATTGCAGGAACAGCCTGCGCAGTTACCAGAAAATGATCGGGAAATATCAGGATCATCCGCGCGTGAAAGAAACCATGCTCAATATGGCGGATTGCCAATTGAAACTGAAAAAGAAAACAACAGCAAAGCGGACTTTGAAACGTCTTATTTCCAATTTCCCCGGAAGTGACGCAGCGAAGCAGGCGAAAAAGCGCCTTGCCACCATCAAGTAAGCGGGGTGTCAGTCATGTCCTCCGTCGACGAATCGTTGCGCGTCAACGAGTTATTTTTTTCCCTGCAAGGTGAAACCGGTCGCATTGGCCTGCCGACTGTGTTCGTGCGCCTGACAGGTTGTCCTCTGCGCTGTCATTACTGTGATACGACCCATGCTTTCACGGGCGGGCAGGTCATGTCTCTGGATGCGATTCTGGCCGAAGTGGCTCGTCATGTGCCTCGTTACGTTACTGTGACCGGCGGTGAACCCTTGGCGCAGAAGAACTGCTTGGCATTGTTGCGTGCATTATGCGATGCGGGTTATGAAGTTTCGCTGGAAACCGGCGGTGCGTTCGATGTGAGTGATGTGGATACACGCGTGCTGAAAGTGCTGGATATCAAGACACCCGCCTCGGGCGAAATGGAAAAAAACCTGTGGAATAATCTGGAGCATCTCAATCCGCATGACGAGATCAAGTTTGTGCTATGCGACGAGGCGGATTACCAGTGGGCGAAGCAGGTGCTTGAAGATCACAGATTGGCATCTCGCTGCGAAGTATTGTTCTCGCCGGCACATGGACAGCTTGCAGCCAGGGATGTGGCCGAATGGATATTGCGCGACCGTTTGCCGGTTCGTATGCAGGTGCAGTTACACAAACTGTTGTGGGGTAACGAGGCGGGACACTAATCATGAAACGAGCGGTGGTATTGCTGTCAGGTGGCCTGGATTCAGCCACAGTGCTGGCGCTGGCGCGCGCGCAAGGGTTTGAATGTTATGCATTAAGCGTGGACTATGGGCAGCGTCATCATGCAGAGCTTGAAGCGGCACAACGGGTTGCACAGGCACTGGGTGCGCGTGAGCACCGGATTGTGAATGTTGATCTCACAGGATTCGGGGGGTCAGCACTGACTGATTCCAGTATTGCTGTGCCGGAGCGTGCAAGTAACGGCATTCCGGTTACTTACGTTCCTGCACGCAATACCATCATGCTTTCGCTCGCGCTGGCTTGGGCCGAAGTGTTGCATGCGCAGGACATATTTTTCGGCGTCAACGCAATAGATTATTCAGGTTATCCGGATTGCAGGCCGGAATATGTTGCGGCCTTCGAACGTATGGCAAACCTGGCGACTCAGGCAGCAGTGGAAGGCAGTCCGCTTACCTTGCATGCGCCGCTGTTACGTCTGACCAAGGCGGAAATCATTCGACAGGGTAAGAAGCTGGGAGTGGATTTCGCGCTTACCGTATCCTGCTATCAGGCTGATGAACAGGGCCGCGCCTGCGGTCGCTGTGACTCATGCCGTTTACGTCGTGAAGGATTTCAATCGGCCGGAGAGCCAGATTCTACGCGCTATTGCGAGGAGTAGATCCCTGTCCGCTCGTTTGACTCCTGAAGTCAAACCCGTATAATGCGCGCTCCCTTTTTTTGGGATGGGTCGGTAGCTCAGTCGGTAGAGCAGCGGACTTTTAATCCGTTGGTCCCGAGTTCGAATCTCGGCCGACCCACCAGTTTCAAATACGCCGCTTTAGCTCAGTTGGTAGAGCAACCGCCTTGTAAGCGGTAGGTCGACAGTTCGAGTCCGTCAAGCGGCACCAATAAAAAAGGCTTGCAGAGTTGCAAGCCTTTTTCTTTTTTCAGAACCGGATCACGCAGTACCGAACTTGGCTTCGACGATTACACCAATCTCCTTGAGGAATGGCGTAGGCAGGATACCACCCGCGCAAACAATGATGCCGTTGTTGGGGATTACAATGTCCTTTCCATCCTGCTCCAGAAGCACTTTATCCTCATCGATCATTTTTACATTCGATTTCATGCGTACGCTAAGCTGTTTCTTATCCGCCATTTCCTTCAGTCGCTCGCGGTTTTTCGGTTTGCTGCGGCCGAAGGCATCGCTCCGGTAGGAAAGCGTCACGGTGGCGCCAGGTTGCTCGGCAATGGCCATGGCCGCTTCCAGCGCGCTGTCGCCGCCGCCCACTACCAGCACATGCATATTCTTGTACTGTTCGGGTTCGATCAGGCGATACACCACTTTTGGCAGATTCTCGCCGGGAACGCCCAATTTGCGCGGTGTGCCGCGGCGGCCGATGGCAAGCAGTACAGCGCGTGTTTCATACGACCCCTTGGAGGTTTTGACGATAAAACCTTTGGAAGTTTTGGTAACAGACTCCATACGTTCGTTGTAATTCAGCTTTACACCGCTCTTTGCGATGACACCGTGCCAGAATTCAAGCAGTTTTTCCTTGCTGACTTCCTTGAAATTCATTTTTCCGACAACTGGCAGTTTTATCGGGGCCGTCATGACTACTTTGTTGCGCGGGTAATGGAAAATGCAACCGCCGAGGGAGGTTTCCTGTTCGATCGTGACATAACGTAATTTGCGATCGATTGCGCCAAGTGAGGCCGCCAATCCTGCCGGACCTGCACCGATGATGACCACATCGTATGGATTTTTGCCACCTTTGAGTTTGGCGATGTGTTCCATGGCTTGGGAGCCCTGGCTTGCGGCCTTGCGAATCAGTCCCATCCCCCCGAGTTCACCCGCGATGAAGATACCGGGCACATTGGTCTCGAAGTTTGGATTTACCTGAGGGATGTCCATGCCGCGTTTGGAAGTGCCAAAGACCAGCGTGATCGCCTGATGTGGGCAAGCGGTGGCGCAGGCACCGTGGCCGATACAATGTGTCGGATTGACCAACACGGCCTTGCCTTTGATCATGCCGATCGCATGTTCCGGACAGGCAGTGATGCAGCTGCCCGCGCCCATGCACAGGTTTGGATTGATTTCGGGGTGCAGGGACGGGGGCTCGGTCAGCCCCGCCTCAAGTGCTTCGTTGAGTACCTCGACTGCCGAGGATTCATTTTTGTGGCGGCCGCGCAGATAGAAAAATACGATCAGTGCAAGCGGGGCCAGATAGATCGCAAAAGATTCAATATTCATGGAGAAATAATATCCGGGTTATGGTTGGCAGGCATTTGCTTGTATAGGGTTTCAGGTCAAGTACCTCACAGACGACCGGCATTCTATGTTGAGTCCGGGAATGAAACAAATACTATTCTGACGATATGGTTACTGTTTGTCCAAGGGGCATGGTTTGCCATCCGGGGTGTGATGCCTCTTTTTGCGTTTGGTATGTTGACAGGAATAGCTGGCTGGGGTTCAGACAGTACCCGCATTGAAGCAAGAAGTTCTGGCAGAGGCAGTACGGACTTGTTTCCGGAAAAAAGAGGATGTCTGGATGAGCGATGCTGCTTAAGCAACATTTAAGCTTGTGCAGATATTTATGCAAGCCTATAGGGAAAAATGTCGTTGCGATTACATCAATGAATTCTAATTCCATGATGCAGAAGGGGAGATGTTCCGGGAAAACCGGGTCGTTGAAGATTTGAGCGGGTTCTGCAGGAACTTTAATTCCGGGGCATAAGTCGCAGAAAGCAACACCTGAAGACTTGAATTTTACGTTCCCTTGACGCAAACAGAAGCGATTGTCTCAAATGGAGGCATTGTGGTTATTGGGATGAGTGGTTTGCAGTTACAATTTGCCACGCTCCAGGTGTGGACGTTTGAAATATTCAGGAACAAACTGATAGAAGTATTTTTTGAAGAGACTGATGGGTACAAAAACACAATCGGAACATCGGCAGTGGCTGATATTTATTGGCATCATCGCAATCATTACGTTTGCGGGTTATTTTGTAACCTACCCGCAAACACTATATAAGCCCGGCGAGCAACTTTTTGATTTTGGGTACAACCTCGGGCTGGCTGGCGGCTTGATGATGCTGACGCTGCTGCTTTATCCATTGCGCAAACGCATCAGGTTTTTCGGGAATTTCGGTGTTTTACCGGCATGGTTCAAGTGGCACATGATTTTCGGCATTCTGGGGCCGCTGACCATCATCTTTCATTCAACTTATCACGTCTACATTCCCTATATTCATCCCACGGGCTCCCCGAATGCGGCAATTGCCATGCTGTGCATGCTGCTGGTGTCGGGCAGCGGCACATTCGGGCGATTTTTCTACACCAAGATTCACCACGGTTTGTATGGACGCCAGACCACTGTGAACGAGTTGTA
The DNA here is from genome assembly GCA_050303535.1 of Sideroxydans sp. Classification (GTDB taxonomy): domain Bacteria; phylum Pseudomonadota; class Gammaproteobacteria; order Burkholderiales; family Gallionellaceae; genus Sideroxyarcus. Next base: position 45,763 of record JBNLBY010000008.1, read on the forward strand.
TGCGGAGATGGAGCAGTCCGGCGACGTGGAATCCATGTTCAGCTTTGCTCCGGCCGTGGAAAAATCGCTGGAAGATTTCCGTAAACGTGCGGACGAGTATGCAAAAAGGACAGGACTCGGGTTGATAACTTTTTTCACGATCGGGATCAGGACCTCACTGTTGTCCATGTTTCTGTCCCGGAAGCTGCACAAAATCATGCGGGCCCAGGCAAAAGAGAAGAAACTTTCAGCGGAAGACCGACAAGGTATGGAAGAAATGTTTCTCGAATATCGTGTGAAGATCGAATCCTATCTCGATGCCATTCGGGACATGGCCCAGTTTCATACCTATGAACGGCTTTTTTCCTGGTGGCATATTTTTCATATCCCGCTGGTTTATATGATGGTGTTCAGCGCGGTTTACCACGTGTATGCGGTGCATGCTTATTGATACCGGAACGATAAAAAAATGAAAATAATTATCCGGGTGCTCGCCTTGGCGAGCTTGTTTTTTGTGTTCCCCTTGCAGGTGCAGGCGAACAAATTACTGATGCCCGGCAAAGTCATCAAGGCGCATGCCAAGGAAGAAGGGAGTTGCGAAAAATGCCACAAGAAATTCGACAAGGCGGCGCAATCCAGGCTGTGCACCGATTGCCACAAGGACGTCGGCAAGGACATTAACGGGAAAACGGGCTACCACGGCCGCATTAAGCCGAGCAAGGAATGCAAGGAATGCCATCCCGATCACAAGGGCCGCGATGCCAAGGTTGCGGAATTCAATCACGCCAAGTTTGATCATGACAAAACCGATTTTGCGCTGAAGGGCAGCCATCTTAAGAAGAAGATCAAGTGCGAGGACTGCCACAAAGCCGGCAAAAAGTACCGCGAAGCGACCAGCTACTGTAACGATTGTCACAAGAAGGACGACAAGCATAAGGGCGGCCTGGGAACGGACTGTGGCAAGTGCCATAGCCCAAAAGACTGGAAAACTGCTTTTTTCGATCACGGCAAGACAAAGTTCAGGTTGCGGGGCAAGCACAAAGAGGTGAAATGCGACAAGTGCCACATCAAGAACAAGTTCAAGGACACGCCCAATGAGTGCAAGGCTTGCCACAAGAAGGATGACAGGAAAGCGCACAAAGGCAAGCTCGGTTCGAAATGCGAGTCATGCCATACCGCAAGGGGCTGGAAAAAAGTCCTGTTCGATCATGACAGGAAAACCAAATTCCCGCTGCTGGGCAAACACAGGGATGTGAAATGCGACAAATGTCACATCAAGAAGAAATACAAAGACACGCCAAAGCTGTGCAAGTCCTGTCACAGGAAGGAGGGCAAAAAGGCGCATAAAGACAGACTTGGTCTGGAGTGCAAGATTTGCCACGTCGAAAAAGGCTGGAAAATTGTTGAATTCGACCATGGCAGGAATACCAAATATCCGTTGCTTGGCCGCCACATGCTGGTCAAATGCAGGAAGTGCCACGCCGTTCCGACATTCAAGGATGCCGAGACGGATTGCTGGTCGTGCCACAAGAAAGATGATGCCAAAGTGCACAAGCGTCGCTTTGGTACCGAGTGCCAGGAGTGTCATAACACGCGCGACTGGATGGCGTGGGATTTTGATCACAACAAGACCAATTTCAAGTTGGACGGTACGCACCAAAAGATCGCCAACAAGTGTTACAGCTGTCATGCCGAGCCGATGAGCGGGAGGGTGACGCTGGGCAGTTCATGCGGAAGTTGCCATGGGCGCGATGATGTCCACAACGGCAGTTATGGAGACCGTTGTGAGCGTTGTCATGTGGGTAAAGACTGGAAAGAAATCAGAACGGATGTAGTCCGGACGAACATGAAAACAGTCAAGGCCAAGAAAAAAAGAAGATCCGTCAAGAAAAAACGGGTTGTGAAGAAAAAAAGTTCAAAGAAAAAAAGTTCAAAGAAAAAAGTGGTGAAAAAGAAAAAATCAGGGAATAACGTGGCGAAGAAGAAAAACGCACAGGAGAACAAGGAATCAACTATGTTCGAGAAATTACTCGATTGGGGAGGATTATGAAAAACTGGAAAATAATCGCATGCTGTCTGTTTGTCATGACGGCTGTTTCATTGCAGGTGCTGGCGGCAACCGACAAGTTTGATCGCGAGTTCAACCACCGGGCCAGCGGTTACCCGCTGACCGGGGTGCATGCCATGGCCGATTGCGAGACCTGCCACGTGGGTGGTGTGTTTCTCGGTACGCCGCGTGTTTGCGATGGCTGCCACGCTACAGGCAAGCGCATCGTCGCGACGCCAAAATCCGCCCAACACATTGTGACCGACGCGCCGTGCGATACCTGCCATTCCAATACTTCCACATTTTTTGGTGCCCGTTACAACCACGGCACGGCCGTGCCGGGACAATGTACGAACTGCCACAATGGACGCATCGTCGAGGGCACGCCACGCAACCACCCGGCTATTACCATAGCGGGAACATCTTGCGACAGCTGCCATCGCAGCAGTTCCTGGATACCGGCAAGCTGGAATCACCGCGATACTTCGTCGGATTGTTCCGTTTGTCACCAGGCAGCCGGACCGGGGCGTAATTACAATGTTGCAACCCACTTGCCGATGAGTATGCCGCCGGTAACATTTACCAATAGTTGCAGGTCCTGCCATACCAATTACTACACCTTCCTCAGCGCCTTCTATAATCACGCTGGCGCAGGGGCGACCTGCCAGAATTGCCACGGCAGTGGGGGCAGCCCGCTGGGTGGCACGACCTATACGGGGGTGCGCGCGGCCGGAACGGCAGGGTATCAGTCTGTACATGCCGCCATCGGCGCAGCACCTTTCGGGACGGCAACTTGTCAATCCTGCCACAAGAGCTATGCCACGTTCGCGGGAGCAACATACGACCACGTCGGGGCAGGGACTGCTTGCGATACCTGTCATGGCAGTGCTTCGCCTTCCTACAATGGTTACGTACAAGTGGCGTCGGTCGCGCGTCATACTGTCTATGCCAATGTAGGGATAACTGCGTGTTCGAGTTGCCATACGAATACGGCTTCATGGGCTGGCTCAAGATATGACCACGTTGGAGCAACCGTCTGCGCCAACTGCCACATCGATGCCAACAAGCCGTATATCCCCAGCGCAATGACCGTGCCGCCACACATTCCTCCCGCGACACCGACTTGTGAGAATTGCCACAATACCAGCGGCACGACATGGACTATTGCGGTGACCAGCACGCAGATGCATGGCTTTGTGACGACGAATCCATGCAAAACTTGTCATTTGAGTGGTAATCCGTACTCCGGTAACGGACAGACTACCAAGTCATATGGACATAAGGGGATGAATTCATCGCAGGACTGCATCTCTTGCCATGCCACCCAGTACAACCGCTGGAATCATCCCTGATGCGTCAAGGCGAGTGCGCGTTGCAGTTGCGCACTCGCCAAATTTAATCGTCCAGTGACAAATATAAGTAATCAAGAATCAGACAGGAGTGGAGAGATGGTGCGTAACTTGTTTTTCAATTCAAGCCAGCTATTGGCTGGGCTGCTGGCGATGTTTGCAGCCGTCAGCGATGCTGCAGCACAGCCGCTTGAGGATGTGAGCCTGGAGTTCCAGGACAGCGGGGTGGTCGCCACTATCCGTCTGTCCGGACCGGTGCGCTATCTGAGCCATTTTCCGGCCAGCCACGGTAAGCAGTTGGAGATATTCTACGAGCGGATCAAGGGGCCTGCGAACAAGGAGAAGTGGGTCGATAATGAAGTGCGCAAATCTCCGCCTTCCAGGCTTATCCCCCGTTTCAGGGTGGTTACACGCGATCAGCAGACCGGCAAACCCAAACTGCTGGTCATCTTTTCGCGCGAAGCGGAATACAGTGTGGCCATGGGCAAGGATAAGCGAAGCATTCTGATCACGATAAAACCGGTGAAGTATCAGGCTACAACCGGTCGTTTGCCATACCTGCCGACAGTCAAGCCTTTGGCTGCGTCTACGGGGAAGTTGACTGAGGTACAGGCCAGGATGGCCGAAATCAACAAACAGGCTTTCGATTTGATGACCAGGGGCCACGATATGCTGGCGGCCAGGAACTACGATGCGGCGATGGATGCTTTCAACAAGCTGCTGTTGTTACCGCCCAACGACTACACCCAGGATGGTCAGGAGTGGGTCGGTGTGGCGCGCGAGCGTGCCGGGCAGCTCGACAAGGCCAAGATCGAATATAACCTGTACCTGAGACTGTATCCGGAAAGCGAGGATGCAGGGCGTGTGGCGCAACGTATGAACAGGCTGTCCCGCAGGGGTGTCGATGGTGAACCGGACAGCATCATTGTTGAGGAGAAAAGGAAAAAGAAAAAAGATAATGCCCGCTGGATTTCCTTCGGCAGCGTTTCCTCCCATTATTACTACGGAAGCAGCCAGATTGATTCGACTTTTGTGTTCAATAATGCAACGACGACTTCGTCACAGACGCTGACCGACCAGTCCATGCTGATCACTACGGTCGATGCGTCCGAACGCTATCTGAGTGACGATTTCGATGGTCGCATGGTGTTCAGCGATGTGAACATGTCGAATTTTTTGAGTAACCAGTCCAGCCAGAACCGCCTGAATGCATTCTATGGAGAGATCAAAGGACGTACCAGCGATTATCTTGTTCGTGTCGGGCGGCAAAGCCCAATCGGAACTGGTGTGCAGGGACGCTTCGACGGTGTGACCGGAGGCTACGGCGATACGCACAATTTTCGTGTCAATGCCGTCGCGGGCAGGCTGGTGGACTATTCGCAGGGCAGTAAGCCGAATTTCAAGGGGGCGAGTGTGGATAGCGGGCCTGTATCAATCTATGCGATCAATCAGTCGATCGAGGGCATGGTGGATCGTCGCGCGCTCGGTGCGGAATTCCGCCAGTACGAAGCCAAGCAGACAATCTATGCCTTGCTTGATTACGACACCTATTTCAAGGTGGTCAACACTGCACAGGTCATGGGTTCGACCAGCATGCCGGGGTATAACCTGAATTACATGGTCGATCATCGCAGGCCGGTTACCAGCCGCAATGCCCTGAATGGTACGGCATACTCATCCGTGGCAGATCTGGGTTTGTCGGCAGAGGATTTGCGCAAACAGGCGCTGTCCCAGACGGCGATCACGAATATGGGGCAGATCGGCGCCACAATGCCACTGCGCAAGGATTGGCAGGTGTCTGCCAATCTGCGTTTGTCCAATACGACCGGTTTGGCACCGCTGCCCGGGCGTGGTCTGGAAAAGGGGTTTTATGCGCAAGTGATCGGCAGCAACTGGTTCAAGGAGGGGGATACATGGTCGGCAAGTGCTGGTTTAAGCTTTGGGCAAGCCAGGGGCAGGTCTCTGAATTTTTATAACCACACTGGTTTTGACTACGGCTTGATGCTGGATACCTCACTGCAATTCTCCACTTCCACTGACCAGTTCGGCGGCTATACAAAACGGACCTCGCCGATGGTGCGCGGGTCCTACCGCCTCAGGGAGTCGTTGTATCTTGATGCCGAAGGCGGGCTGGAATTCATCGATTACAGCGGCCCGGCACAAAGTACAAAGACAACGCGTCAGTCCTTTTCATTCGGTTTCCGCTGGGATTTCTAAAAAGTTGTCCTTTTTGTGTCCTTGACGGGGGCGTCAGACGGGTGTCTGACGCCCCATTTTAATGAAAATCCTGCGCATTCCATCATGGTCTGGTAAATTTCGCTTTTCTTAAAAAGGGGATGTCATGAAAATACACGAGTATCAAGGTAAGGAAATACTGCGCGAGTTCGACGTGCCGACCCCGCGCGGGGCGGCGTGCTTCAGCGTCGAGGAGGCTGTCGCTGCTGCCGAAAAGCTGGGCGGCAAAGTCTGGGTGGTGAAAGCGCAAATACATGCAGGTGGCCGTGGCAAGGGCGGCGGCGTAAAAGCGGCAAAATCCATGGATGAAGTGCGCAGTTTTGCGCAACAGATACTTGGCAT
>JBNLBY010000009.1:0-48656 GCA_050303535.1 Sideroxydans sp.
CAACAAGCCTCTTTATCCTTTCCGGCCCTTATCCCGATGCAACTTCATTGTGGTTCTTTCATCCTGGACCTGTCCCGTCCGAAAGTGATGGGTATCGTCAATGTCACCCCTGACTCTTTCTCTGACGGAGGACGTTACGTCTCGACTGCATCGGCGATCTCCCACGCCCGGCAACTGATAACAGACGGCGCCGACATCCTGGATATCGGTGGTGAATCCACTCGACCCGGCGCCGCAGCAGTCAATTCACAGGAAGAACTGGATCGCGTAATACCGGTAATAGAAGGGTTAAACGATATTTCTGTTCCCATCTCCATCGACACTTACAAACCGGAAGTGATGCGTGCCGCTCTGGCGGCAGGTGCAAGCATGGTCAATGATGTCAATGCGTTGCAGGAGGAAGGCGCGCTTAATGTTGTGGCTTCAAGCGGCGCAGCTGTGTGCCTGATGCACAAACAGGGTACTCCCGAAAACATGCAGCAACAGCCGCAATACCGGGATGTCGTTGCCGAAGTGAGTGCGTTCCTGCACGACCGTATTGTTGCTGCTGAAGCGGCAGGTGTTGCGCGAGACCGCATTGTGATCGATCCGGGTTTTGGCTTTGGCAAGACGCTGGCGCATAATCTCGACTTGTTGCGCGAGCTGGAAACATTTTGCGCATTGGGCGTGCCGGTGCTCGCTGGGCTGTCGCGCAAATCCATGCTGGGCGCGATCACCGGGCGTGGAGTGGATGAACGCCAGGTGGCAAGTGTGGCTGCTGCCTTGCTGGCGGTTGAACGTGGTGCGGCCATTGTGCGGGTGCATGATGTGCGTGATACGGTAGATGCATTGAAAATCCGGGATGCAGTAAACGGGAGTGAAAGATGAGCAGAAAATTCTTCGGAACGGACGGTGTGCGTGGGCGTGTAGGTGTGCATCCCATTACTCCGCAATTTGTGATGAATCTGGGTTATGCGGCGGGCAAGGTTCTGGCACAGGCGGAGCACTCGCAAGGCGAGCGGCCGGGTGTGCTCATCGGCAAGGACACGCGCATTTCCGGCTACATGCTGGAATCTGCGCTGGAAGCCGGGTTTATCGCGGCGGGTATCGATGTGTACCTGGGCGGACCGATACCGACCCCTGCAGTGGCTTACCTCACCCGTGCTTTGCGTTTGCAGGCGGGCGTGGTTATTTCCGCTTCGCATAATCCGTTCGAGGATAACGGCATCAAATTTTTTTCCGGCAGCGGCATGAAATTACCTGACGAGGTCGAGATTGCTATCGAAGCAGCGCTGGATGAACCGATGCAAACCAACCCGTCTGACAGCCTGGGCAAGGCCAAACGTATTGACGATGCAGTCGGACGTTACATCGAGTTCTGCAAGAGCACCTTCCCGTCGGACATGAATCTGCGCGGATTGAAAATCGTGGTAGATAGCGCTAATGGCGCGACCTATCATATTGCAAGTCACGTCTTTCATGAGCTCGGCGCGGACGTCGTCGCCATTGGCGCGTTGCCGGACGGCAAGAACATCAATGCAGGCTATGGGGCAACTGCGCCCAAGAACCTTCAACTTGCCGTAAAAGAAAACCGGGCGGATATAGGCCTTGCCCTTGATGGTGATGGAGACCGCCTGATCATGGTCGATGCGGAAGGCAAACTATATGATGGCGATCAACTGCTTTATATCATTGCCAAACACCGTCAGGGACTGGGCAAGATGCATGGTGGCGTAGTCGGCACACTGATGACCAATCTGGCGTTCGAGCACGCCATGTTGAAGCTGGGTATTCCTTTCGTACGCGCCAAGGTGGGTGACCGTTACGTGATGGAAGTGTTACTGGAAAAGAAATGGCAACTTGGCGGCGAGAACTCCGGCCATATCATCTGCCTGGACAAACACAGTACCGGCGACGGCATTGTTTCCGCCCTGCAAGTATTGTGTGCCCTGCGTTTGAAACAACAGACACTGGCCGAGGCTGCAGCCGAACTGCACATGTATCCGCAAGTCCTCATCAACGTAAAAGTTACAGGCAAGGCAGCCGAGCTGTTGGAGCGCACTGAAGTCAAATCCGAACTGGCAAAGGCTGAACACGATCTGAATGGCAAGGGAAGGGTGCTGTTGCGGCCGTCCGGTACCGAACCCCTGTTAAGGGTGATGGTGGAAGGGGAAGATGGCGTGCAGGTAAAGATGTGGGCGGAGAAGATCGCGGGGGTGGTGAAGGAAGTGGCGGGGTAAGATTTTGCTCGGCGGCAAATGACCGCCTTGATGCGCACTTATTTACCGTGAGTAACTCGCAATATTCGCCCATCTTTTTTTGCGATTTCTGCTCGAACAACACCGCCCAGCATGTTTTTGGGAAGTGAGCCTTCGACAATCCATGTATCACCTGTAAGTGAAGCTTTATAGGGCTTCTGTTTTGAAATTACATCCTTGCCGTAAATGGGAGTCCACACGGCAACAGCTATACTGATGGCTGTGGTTTCATTTGGAACGAACCCCTCATTTGGTGTGTAGCTGTGTGGTGTTGATTCTGCAGCCGCAGTCATGGTGAACAGAATTAAACAGATTCCTCGAATGATGGACTTCATTATTTTCTCCTAATAATTAATCGTTATCGAACATCCTAGCACGGCGCCTATCAAGCTTTACAAACCCAACACCGTCGGGGGTAGCCCGACAGCTAGTCACTTTTCTTGTCTTGCCAAGAAAAGTAACCAAAAGAAGTCGCCCCCGGTTTGCCGCCCACTACGTGGGTACCCTGCGTTGCTCGACTGGTCAGGCGGCTGCGGAACTCGCGCTACGCGCTCAGACAGTCCTCGCCGACATCCCCTGACCAGCCTGCGCTACTCGGCGGCGCACAGGGTATGAAAAGCAGAAAGCCGGGCTTTGCCCGGCTTTCTTACTATGCAACTTGATAAGGTTTAACCGAAACGTCCTATAATGTAGTGGCTCCTGCGCCGCGTTGCGGCTTAACATTCGCTATGCTCATGTGAGCCTTCGCCGCTACATCACAGGCAGATTATCCGAATCTGCCTGTGATGTAGTCTTCAGTCTCTTTCTGCTTCGGATTGGTAAACACGGAACTGGTATCCCCAAACTCGATCAGGTCACCCAGATACATGTAAGCCGTAAAGTCGGAAACCCGTGCCGCCTGCTGCATGTTATGAGTCACGATGACGATGGTGAAATCCTTTTTCAATTCATCAATCAATTTTTCGATGTGGGCGGTGGAGATCGGGTCGAGCGCTGAGGTGGGCTCATCCAGCAGTAATACTTGCGGTTTGACGGCGATGGCGCGGGCGATACACAGGCGTTGTTGCTGGCCGCCGGAGAGACTGGTTCCGCTTTGTTTCAGTTTGTCTTTTACTTCATTCCATAGCACGGCTTTTTTTAGCGCCCATTCCACGCGCTCGTCCAGGTCGTGTTTGCTCATTTTTTCGTAGAGTTTTACACCGAACGCGATGTTGTCATAAATAGACATGGGGAACGGAGTGGGTTTCTGGAATACCATGCCGATTTTGGCGCGCAGGTTATTGAGATCCTGTTTTCTGTCCAGCAGGTTTTCACCATCCAGCAATATTTCACCCGTGGCGCGTTGCTTGGGGTAGAGCTGGTACATGCGGTTGAAAGTGCGCAGCAGCGTGGATTTACCGCAACCGGAAGGGCCAATGAAGGCGGTGACCATTTTTTCCGGTATGACCAGGTTGATGTCTTTCAGCGCGCGATCTGCGCCGTAATAGAAATTCAGATTGCGCACGATCAGTTTTGGGGCGGAGATGGCTTGCTCTGCGGACATTTCTTGGATCCTCATTGTGTATTCGATTTCTGGCGGAACATGACGCGCGCCACGATATTCAGCGCCAGTACACTGAACGTTATAAGCAGTGCTCCTCCCCATGCAAGGCCTTGCCAGTCGTCGTAGGGGCTCATTGCAAACTGGAAGATGACGACCGGCAGATTCGCCATCGGCTGGTTCATGTTAGTACTCCAGAACTGGTTGTTCAATGCGGTGAACAACAGCGGGGCGGTTTCGCCACTGACGCGCGCCACGGCCAGCAATATGCCGGTCAAAATGCCGGCGCGGGCGCCGCGCAAGGTGACGAAGGTAATAACCTTCCATTGTGGTGCGCCCAGCGCTGCTGCGGCTTCGCGCAAGCTGTTTGGCACCAGCCGCAACATATTCTCGGTGGTGCGGATGACCACGGGAATGACGATGATGGCAAGCGCGAAAGCACCACCCCAGCCGGCAAAATGCTGCACCTTGCTCACGTATACCTCATACACAAAGATGCCGATAACGATGGAAGGCGCTGACAGTAGTACATCGTTGATGAAACGGGTAATAGGCGCCAGCCAGCCGCGTTGGCCGAACTCGGCAAGGTAGGTGCCGGCCAGAACGCCGACAGGCGTGCCGATCAGGACACCGATAACGGTCATCATCACGCTGCCGAAGATGGCATTGATCAGTCCGCCGCTGCTGCCGGGCGGGGGTGTGGTTTGGGTAAATACATGCAGACCGAGGTTGGGTAAGCCGTTTTCCAGCAGTGTCCACAGGATCCAGACCAGCCAGAACAGGCCAAAAGCCATGGTGAACACCGAGATGCTCAGAGTAATCACGTTAATGGCGCGACGGCGTGCGTAGAGATCAAGCATATTCAGGCTCCCCGTCCTTCGCCCTGTGCCAGCTTGAAGAGCATGATGCGGGCGAGTGACAGCACAACAAGCGTAATGAAGAACAGGATCAGGCCGAGTTCGATGAGGGATGAAGTGTATAACTCGCCGACGGCCTCGGTAAATTCGTTGGCCAGGGCTGATGAAATGCTATTACCGGGCATGAGCAGCGATTTATGGAGTTCATGTGCATTGCCGATGACGAAGGTCACTGCCATCGTCTCGCCCAGTGCACGCCCAAGGCCGAGCATGATACCGCCAACCACGCCAATCTTGGTGTAGGGCAGCACCACGTTTCGCATTACTTCCCAGGTTGTTGCGCCCAGGCCATATGCCGATTCCTTGAGCATGGCAGGAACGACATCGAATACATCGCGCATTACCGAAGCGATGAAAGGAATGACCATGATTGCCAATATGATCCCGGCGGTAAGCATGCCGATGCCCATAGGCGGGCCGGAGAAAAATGGGCCAAGGATGGGCATTGTTCCTATATGGTCGTTGATCCAGGGCTCGACGTGATCGGCGAACAGCGGAGCAAAAATGAACAAACCCCACATACCGTAGATGATGCTGGGAATGCCTGCCAGCAATTCGACTGCAATGCCCAATGGGCGTCGCAGCCAGTTGGGCGATAATTCGGTCAGGAAGATGGCAATGCCGAAGCTGACCGGGATTGCGATCACCAGCGCGATGCCTGATGTAACCAGGGTGCCGACGATGGGGATAAGCGCTCCATATTCATCGGTGACCGGATTCCATTCGGAACTGGTCAGAAAGCCAAAGCCGAAAGCGTGAATGGCAGGCAGACTGCCCATGACCAGCGAAATGATGATTGCTGCCAGTAATGCCAGAACCATGAACGCGGCAAAACGAGTCAGATTGCGGAACAACAAGTCGAGCACTGTTTGTCGTTTGAGGCTCGCTTCACGTAGGAACGTCTGCATGGTTCAGTATTCTGAATGTGTATAAAAAATGCGGGGGCGTCTCTGGGCCCCCGCGATTATAGCTTAGAACCTGCTGTTTACTTCCAGAGTGCTTTGCCGGATGTATCCTTGATTTGCGATTTCCATGCTCCGTAAATCATTTTCTTTACTTTGGCGGGCAGCGGCACGTAATCCAGTTCCGAAGCCAGTTTGTCCCCATTGGAGAATGCCCAGTTGAAGAATTTCAGCACTTCCCTTGCTTTTTCAGGTTTGGTCTGGGATTTGTAGACCAGGATGAATGTGGCGCCGGTAATGGGCCAACTGCCTTTGCCGGGTTCGTTGGTCAGGATTTCATAGAAACCTTTGTTGGCATCCCATTTGGCGTTGGCAGCGGCTGCCTTGAAACTGCTGTCACTGGGCGAAACAAAATGACCGCTGCGGTTTTTCAACTGGACGTAGGCCATCTTGTTTTGCAAGGCGTAGGCATATTCCACGTAGCCGATGGAATTCTTGATGCGTTGCACATAGGAAGCAACGCCTTCGTTCCCCTTTCCGCCAGTGCCGACTGGCCAGGATACGGCCTTGCCGCCGCCTACACTCTGTTTCCAGTCCGTGCTGACTTGAGCGAGATAAGTCGTGAAGATGAAGGTGGTACCTGAGCCATCAGCGCGGTGGACAACAGTGATCGTCTTGTCAGGCAAAGAAAGACCAGCGTTGTCTGCAGCAATGCGCGGGTCATTCCATTTGGTGATCTTGCCCAGGAAGATGTCTGCCAGTACGCCGCTGTCCAGCTTCAGCTTTCCCGGTGCGACACCGGGGATATTGACGACAGGAACCACGCCGCCGATGACAGCCGGGAATTGGGTCAGGCCTGCTTCATCCAGTTCCTCTGGTTTCATGGGAGCATCGGTTGCGCCGAAATCCACGGTTTTGGCCTTGATTTGCTTGATGCCGCCACCGGATCCGATGGATTGATAGTTCATGCCTGTCCCGGTTTTGGCTTTATAGGCTTCTGCCCATTTTGCATAGATAGGATAGGGGAAGGTTGCGCCTGCGCCGGTGATGTCAACGGCGTATGCAAAACTGGCTGACAACAATGCTGCAGACAGGCCCATACTGCCAAATATTCGATTCAGTTTGCTCATTTCAAATTTCTCCCAGAGGATTGAGGTTTGTTCGTTTGCCCGCCGTTTGCTGGCAGAACGCATCTTAAGGGCCGTTTGTTACACAATTATTACATAATGGGGTAAACAGGACGTGTGGGGGAACCGGATGAGCAGGGACGGGGCATCCAGGGCAGATTGCCGGTCGGTTTGACCATTTAAGTTTTCATGGGTAGTATCGCCGCCTTCGGAATCGTAGGAAGTGCATAAATCCCGATGCGTCGCAAATTAGTGGTCGGAAACTGGAAAATGCATGGCTCGCTGGCCCAGAATGCGTCATTGCTGGGAGAGGTGAAAAAGGGTGCGACACAGTTATCCCATGTGGATATTGCGGTCTGTGCGCCTTTTCCCTATCTGGCGCAGCTTGAGCAGGAATTGTCTGCGTCGCCGGTGAAATGGGGTGCGCAGAATGTGCACCAGCTTGAAAAGGGTGCTTTTACCGGTGAAGTGTCCGCTCGCATGCTGGCTGATTTCGCTTGTACCTATGTTATCGTCGGGCATTCGGAGCGACGCAGTATTTACGGCGAGAGCATTCGCCTGGTGGCTGAAAAGTTTGTTGCGGCGCAACTGGCGGGTTTGATCCCCATCTTGTGTGTGGGAGAAACACTGGAACAGCGCGAAAGCGGTGTGACAGAAACAATCGTTGCCGAGCAACTGGATGCGGTAATCGAGTTGGTCGGCGTACAAGCCTTGCGCAAAGCAGTTGTGGCCTATGAGCCGGTGTGGGCGATCGGCACTGGCAAGACGGCGACATCGGCGCAGGCGCAGGCTGTGCATGCCTTTGTCCGCCAGCGGGTGGCAGGGCATGATGCTCAGGTGGCACAAGGACTGGTTATACTGTACGGCGGCAGTGTGAAAGCTGCGAATGCGCCGGAATTGTTCGCCGAGGCGGATATTGACGGCGGGTTGATTGGTGGTGCAGCGCTGATTGCCGAAGAGTTTCTGGGGATCTGCCGCGCAGGTCAGTAGTCAAGTGATAGATTTGGAGTAGTGTGTGGAAAATATAGTCTGGGTAGTGCATGTAATTGCGGCGGTGGTGCTGATCGGCCTGGTGCTGATGCAGCATGGCAAAGGTGCCGATATGGGCGCAGCATTCGGTTCCGGTTCTGCCGGAAGCTTGTTTGGATCCAGCGGTTCGGCTAATTTCCTGAGTCGTAGTACTGCGGTGGCAGCGACGATTTTTTTTATCACCAGCCTGTCGTTGACATATTTGTATTCGCGCTCACCCGAAAAACAGGGCGTAATGGATAAGGTTGACGTGCAAACGCTGCAACCGCAGGTAGTTCCTGCTCCAGAGAGTACTGATACAATCAACTCAAAATCGCAACAAATACCAAAATAACAACAAAGCCGTAGTTGAGTGGCAACAAATAATAAGAATAATAAGTTTGAAAATTAGCGGAGTTGGCGGAATTGGTAGACGCGCAGCCTTGAGGTGGCTGTGTCCGAAAGGACGTGAGGGTTCGAGTCCCTTGCCCCGCACCAATTTATAAAGAGCCCATGGCTATGGGCAGACAGCCACAATTTAAAAATAGCATTCTGCGTTCCCATGATTGGGAGTATTCAGAGGGAGGGGCTCCAAAATGTTGGAAAACTATTTTCCAGTACTGCTTTTTATTGCCATCGCAGCCGTGATTGGCGTATTGCCTTTGGCATTGGGCAAACTGGTGGGACCTCATCGCCCGGATGAGAAAAAACTTTCTCCTTATGAGTGCGGTTTTGAAGCGTTCGAAGATGCTCGCATGAAATTCGACGTGCGTTTCTATCTTGTGGCCATCCTGTTTATCCTGTTCGATCTTGAAATCGCATTTCTGTTTCCCTGGTCGATCGTGCTCAAAGAGATTGGCACTTTCGGTTTTGTTTCCATGATGATCTTTCTGGCCATCCTGGTGGTGGGCTTTATCTATGAATGGATGAAAGGAGCATTGGAGTGGGAATAGAAGGCATACTTAACAAGGGTTTTGTTACCACCAGTGCTGATACAGTAATCAACTATGTGCGCACTGGCTCGCTCTGGCCGATGACTTTCGGCCTGGCATGCTGTGCAGTGGAAATGATGCATGCAGTGGCGCCACGGTACGATTTGTCGCGTTTTGGCGCGGAGGTTTTTCGCCCTAGTCCAAGGCAGTCGGATTTGATGATTGTTGCCGGAACGTTGTGCAACAAGATGGCACCGGCTTTGAGAAAAGTCTACGACCAGATGGCTGAGCCCCGTTTTGTCATATCCATGGGTTCCTGTGCAAATGGTGGCGGCTACTACCATTACTCCTATTCTGTGGTGCGCGGCTGTGACCGTATTGTGCCGGTGGATATCTACGTTCCGGGTTGCCCACCGACTGCCGAGGCGTTGCTTTATGGCCTCATCCAGTTGCAGAAGAAGATCAAACGAACCAATACCATTGCACGTTAGGATGACCATGGCGACCGACCTGAACATACTGTCTGCAACTTTGCACAAAGCTTTTCCCGGCAAAGTGGTGAGCCTGGAAGAACGTCTGGGCGAACTTACCCTGGTGATCAAGGCGAGCGACATGCTGGGTGTATTTACCCGCCTGCGTGATGACGCCGACTTGCGTTTCGAGATGCTGGTCGATGTGTGCGGAATCGACTATTCCGCTTGGGGCAGCGAACTGTGCGAGGATGGTAAGTACCTGCCCGATGCAGGTTCGCAAATTCATGCGGCTCGTTTTGCTGCTGTTTACCATCTGTTATCCGTAACGCATAACGCCCGTCTGCGCGTGCGCGTGTTTGCAGAAGACAACGAAATGCCGATTCTGAATTCGGTAACGGGGATATGGCCTGGAGCCAACTGGTTCGAGCGCGAAGCGTTCGATCTTTATGGCATTATTTTCGTGGGACACTCCGATCTGCGCCGTATCCTGACCGACTATGGTTTTACCGGCAATCCATTCCGCAAGGACTTCCCGTTATCAGGTACTGTCGAAATGCGTTATGACGCGACGCAGAAACGCGTCATTTATGAGCCGGTGACTGTTGAGCCACGTCAGATTACGCCGCGCACGATGCGTGAAGAAAATTACGGGCGGTAAGAATATGGCAGAGATTAAGGATTACATGGTGAACTTTGGCTTCGACCGCCCTGCGGGCTTAACTTGCTTGCGCAAGTTAGTCTTCGCCGAAATTCATGGTGAACGCATATTGAATCTGGTGTCGAGGTAGGCAACGTTATGGCAGAAATAAAAAATTACACCATGAATTTTGGCCCGCAGCACCCTGCTGCGCACGGTGTGCTGCGTCTGGTGCTGGAACTGGATGGCGAAGTGGTCGAACGTGCAGACCCGCATATCGGCCTGCTGCATCGTGCAACCGAGAAACTCGCCGAGCACAAGACATTCCTGCAAACGGTCCCTTATATGGATCGTCTGGACTATGTTTCCATGATGCATAACGAGCATGCCTATGTAATGGCAGTCGAGAAACTTGCCGGTATCGAGGTGCCAATTCGTGCCCAGTACATCCGCGTTTTGTATGACGAGATCACGCGTATCCTGAATCACTTGCTGTGGCTCGGTGCATCCGCCCTTGACCTCGGGGCCATGTCGCCGATGTTTTATACGTTCCGTGAGCGAGAGGCCCTGATGGATGCCTACGAGGCTGTCTCCGGTGCCCGCATGCATGCGGCCTATTATCGTCCTGGCGGCGTTTATCGCGATTTGCCGGATTCCATGCCGCAATACCAGGAGAGCAAGATACACAATGCGGCGGCAGTAAAAAAACTGAATGAGAACCGTCAGGGCTCCCTGCTCGATTATCTGGAAGATTTTTCCAATTACTTCCCCAGCCGTATAGATGAATATGAGACGTTGCTGACCGATAACCGCATCTGGAAACAGCGCACGGTGGGCATCGGCGTGGTGTCACCTGAACAGGCGTTCGCGCTGGGATTCACCGGCCCGATGCTGCGTGGTTCAGGCGTGGTATGGGATATGCGCAAGAAACAGCCATACGAGGTCTATGACAGGATGGACTTCGACATCCCGGTGGGTGTTGAAGGTGACTGCTATGACCGTTATCTGGTGCGTGTGGAAGAAATGCGGCAAAGCAATCGCATCATCAAACAATGCATAGCCTGGCTGCGCAAGAATCCGGGGCCGGTCATGACGGACAATCTCAAGTTCGGACCGCCAAAACGCGAGTCCATGAAGCAGAACATGGAAGAGTTGATTCACCACTTCAAGTTGTTCAGCGAGGGATTCCAGGTGCCTGCCGGAGAAGTGTATTCCGCCGTCGAGCACGCCAAAGGCGAGTTCGGCATCTATCTGGTATCGGATGGCGCCAACAAGCCCTATCGCATGAAGATACGCGCGCCCGGTTTTGCGCATCTGGCCGGTCTGGATGAAATGGCGCGCGGCCATATGATTGCCGATGTGGTGGCGATCATTGGTACACAGGACATTGTTTTCGGGGAGATTGACCGCTGATGTTATCCCAACAGATTACTACGCTCATCGACAAAGAGCTGAAGAAATATCCTGCCGATCAGCGTCAGTCTGCCGTGATGGCGGCGTTGCGTTTCGTGCAGGATGAAAAGGGCTGGATTGCGCCAGAGGACATGTCCGACGTCGCGGCCTATCTGGGCATGCCGCAAATGGCAGTATATGAAGTAGCGACCTTTTACCACATGTACAACCTCAAGCCGATGGGCAAATACACCCTGACGGTATGTACCAACCTGTCGTGCCAATTGTGCGGTTCCGGCGATACGCTGGCGCACCTCAATAAACGTCTCGGCATCGGCCTGGGCGAAGTCACGCCGGATGGCAAGTACGGCATACGCGAGGGTGAATGCATGGGCGCCTGTATCGATGCACCGTTGCTCACCATCAACAACAAAAAAATGTGCGGTCGTTTGACCGGCGAAAAGATAGACCAGATCCTGGCAGAACTGGATAAACAATGAACGCGCCCATCATCCTCAATACGTTGCAATTCGACCAGCCGTGGACGCTGGAAAATTACCTCAAGGTCGGCGGCTATCAGGCATTGCGCAAAGTACTGACCGAAAAGATGTCGACGGATGCGATCATTGCCGAAGTGAAGGCGTCCGGTCTGCGCGGCCGCGGCGGGGCAGGTTTCCCCACCGGTTTGAAATGGAGTTTCATGCCGAAGAACTACGAGGGCGAAAAATACCTGGTATGCAACTCGGACGAGGGCGAGCCCGGTACCTGCAAGGATAGAGATATTCTGCGTTACAACCCGCACATGCTGATCGAAGGCATGGCGATAGGCGCTTACGCCATGGGCGTAAAGAACGGTTATAACTATATACATGGCGAGATATTCGAAGCCTATGAGCGTATGGAAGCCGCCTGCGAAGAAGCGCGCAAGGCAGGTTACCTGGGCAAGAACATCATGGGGTTCGATTTCGAATTCGATTTGCACAACCACATGGGTTATGGCGCATATGTATGCGGCGAAGAGACAGCATTGCTTGAGTCCATCGAGGGCAAGAAGGGGCAGCCGCGGTACAAGCCGCCTTTCCCGGCCAGCTACGGCTTGTACGGCAAACCGACGACCATCAACAACACCGAGACCTTTTCCAGCATTCCCTACATCATCCGCGAGGGTGGCAAGAAGTTTGCCGATCTCGGGGTGACCAACAGCGGTGGCGTCAAACTGTTTTCCATTTCCGGCCACGTGAACAAACCGGGCAACTTCGAGGTGCCGCTGGGTACGCCGTTCCGGAAACTGCTGGAAATGGCGGGTGGGGTACGCAGTGGTCATAAGCTCAAGGCAGTGATTCCCGGCGGATCGTCGATGCCGGTGTTGCCGGCCGAGATCATCATGGACGTCAACATGGATTTCGACTCGTTGCAGAAGGCCGGTTCCTACCTGGGATCCGGCGCCATCATTGTGATGGACGATACGACCTGCATGGTCAAGGCGCTGGAACGCCTGTCCTATTTTTACCACGAAGAATCCTGTGGCCAGTGCACACCCTGCCGTGAGGGCACTGGCTGGTTATATCGTATCGTCCACCGTATCGAGCACGGGGAAGGCCGGCCGGAAGACCTGGATCTGCTGCTGGACCTGTGTAACAACATCGCCGGCCGCACTATCTGTGCCCTGGGAGATGCAGCGGCATGGCCGGTGCAGGGCATGCTTAAGCACTACCGCAAGGAATTCGAATACCACATCGAGCACAAGCGCTGCCTGGTGTGAGGCTGAACGGAATAGGTGAGTAATGATTAATATCGAAATCGACGGCAAACAGATCCAGACGGAAAACGGTTCCACCGTAATCGAGGCCGCTCATCAGGCCGGTATTGCGATTCCGCATTTCTGCTATCACAAAAAGCTTTCCATCGCAGCCAACTGCCGCATGTGCCTGGTGCAAGTGGAGAAAGCACCCAAGCCTTTGCCTGCCTGCGCCACGCCGGTGACCGAAGGGATGAAGGTATTCACCCACTCCGAGCAGGCGGTAAAAGCACAAAAAGGGGTGATGGAATTCATCCTGGCGAATCACCCGCTGGACTGTCCGATCTGCGATCAGGGCGGCGAGTGCATGTTGCAGGATATGTCGGTCGGTTATGGTGGCGCTCATTCGCGCTACCACGAAGAAAAGCGTGTGGTGCTGGCCAAGGATCTAGGCCCGTTGGTATCGGCGGCAGAGATGAGCCGTTGCATCAACTGCACACGCTGTGTGCGCTTCGGTCAGGAAATTGCCGGCCAGATGGAACTGGGCCAGGCCTTCCGTGGCGAGCATGCCGAGATCATGTCTTTTGTCTCGGGTTCTGTGAATTCCGAACTTTCCGGCAACGTTATCGACTTGTGCCCGGTCGGTGCGCTGACCAGCAAGCCATTCCGTTACAAGGCCCGTTCCTGGGAATTGTCGCGCCGCCGTTCGATCAGTGCGCATGACAGTCTCGGTTCGGGTCTTGAGATACAGACCAAAAATAATCGTGCATTGCGCGTGGTGCCCATCGAGAACGCAGACATCAACGAATGCTGGTTATCCGACAAGGATCGCTTCGCTTACGAAGGATTGAACGCGGCCGACCGCCTGACCAAACCAATGATCAAACAGGGCGGCAAGTGGCAGGAAGTGGAATGGCAGGCAGCACTGGAATACGCAGCCAACGGACTGCGTCACATTGCCAATGGCGCAGGAGCGGAGCAGATCGGTGCACTGGCGACGGGAAATTCCACGCTGGAAGAACTTTACCTGTTGCAGAAACTGATGCGCGGCATGGGCAGCGAGAACGTGGATTTCCGTCTGCGCCAGTCCGATTTCAGCGCGGACAGCAAACAACAAGGCGCACCATGGCTGGGGATGCCTATTGCCGACATTGGCAAGGCGGATCGCTACCTCATCGTTGGCAGTTTCCTGCGCAAGG
The DNA here is from genome assembly GCA_050303535.1 of Sideroxydans sp. GTDB lineage: Bacteria > Pseudomonadota > Gammaproteobacteria > Burkholderiales > Gallionellaceae > Sideroxyarcus. The sequence goes on from JBNLBY010000009.1 coordinate 14,103, forward strand.
ATCATCCTTTGCTTGCGGCATATATCCGCCGGGCCGTGAAGAAGGGCGCACAAGCCAATATCATTCATTCCGCCGATGACGACCTGCTGATGAACGTGGCAAATAAAGCCATCGTTGCACCTGATGCGATGGTCGATGTGCTGACCCAGGTGTCAAAAGCGATGGCGGCTGAAAAACAGGGTAAAAATGAAAGCGGAGAAGCAGGCGCCATCGCAAAGAGTCTGGCCAGTGGCGAGCGCGTCGTCGTGCTGCTTGGTAATTTTGCACAACAGCACCCGCAATCCTCGCAACTGCAGGCGCTCGCGCAGCAGATTGCAGCATTGAGCAACGGCAAATTCGGTTTCCTCGGCGAAGCGGCCAACAGCGTCGGCGGTTATCTGGCGCAGGCCACACCCGGGGCGAAAGGCCTGAATGCGACTGACATGCTTGCGACACCACGCAAGGCCTATGTGTTGCTGAACGTGGAGCCCGAACTCGATTGTGCCGATCCGCAACAGGCCATTGCCGCCATGCAGGCAGCCGATCTGGTAGTTGCGATGAGTGCCTACAAACATCATGCGACGGAATATGCCGACGTGTTGTTGCCCATCGCACCGTTTACAGAAACATCAGGTACTTTCGTGAGTACCGAAGGCCGCGTTCAGAGCTTCAGGGGTGCGGTCAAGCCACTGGGCGAAGCGCGTCCGGCATGGAAAGTGTTACGCGTGTTGGGCAACCTGCTCAAGCTGGACGGTTTCGAGCAGGACACTTCCGAAGCGGTACGCGACGAAGCGCTACAGGGCGTGGATGTTGCCACGCGCCTGAACAACGCCATCGGCGGGGTCGAGGCCAGGGCCGTTCCGGCTGGCGGCGGTTTGCAGCGTGTTGCCGACGTGCCCATTTACTCGACCGATGCGGTGGTGCGCCGTTCGGCGCCGTTGCAGGCGACAGTCGATGCAGTTGCGCCGCGCGCGTGGTTGCACAGCGAAGAATTGAAAAAACTGGGTGTGCAGGCTGGTGATATGGTCCTGGTCAAACAAGGGCAGGGCAGCATACAGCTGGCTGCCGCGGCAGACGATAAATTGCCCAGGGGAGTTGCACGTATAGCGGCAGGCCATGCAGCGACCGCTGCATTGGGTGCAATGTTTGGAACGGTTTCTGTGGAGCGTGCATGATGGAAGCTCAAGCCCTGCAATTAGTACAGTCGTTCTTGAGCCTGATCGGACTCTGGGATTTGCTGCAAGGATTCATCGTGCCGGCCTGGCATGTGTTGTGGACGCTGATCAAGATAGTCGCCATCATCGTGCCGCTCATGCTCGGTGTTGCCTATTACACATTGGCCGAGCGCAAGGTGCTTGGTTTCATGCAAGTTCGCCCCGGTCCCAATCGTGTGGGCTGGTGGGGATTGATGCAGCCGATCGCGGACGGCGTCAAGTTGCTGTTCAAGGAAATCATCGTTCCAACCGGTGCCAACAAATTCCTGTTCGTGATTGCGCCGGCATTGTCGCTGGCGCCTGCGCTGGCGGCGTGGGCTGTAGTGCCCTTTGATGACGGTTTGATCCTGGCGGACGTGAATGCCGGATTGCTGTACTTGCTGGCGATGACTTCGCTTGGCGTGTATGGGGTCATCATTGCCGGCTGGGCTTCCAATTCCAAATATGCCTTCCTTGGCGCATTGCGTTCTGCGGCGCAGATCGTATCGTATGAACTGGCCATGGGCTTTGCGCTGGTATGCGTGCTGCTGGCGGCACAGAGCATGAATCTGGGCGACATCGTGCGCGGACAGCAAAACGGATACGGCCTGTTGGGCTGGTACTTCATTCCGCTGTTCCCGATGTTCGTGGTGTATTTCATTTCCGGTGTGGCAGAAACCAACCGCTCGCCATTCGATCTGGCCGAAGGCGAGTCAGAGATTGTGGCCGGCTTCCATGTGGAATATTCCGGTATGGGATTCGCGCTGTTCTTCCTGGCCGAATATGCCAACATGATTCTGATCACCGCGCTGACTGTAATCCTGTTCTTCGGCGGATGGTTGCCGCCGCTGGATATTGCACCGTTTAATAAAGTGCCGGGGCTGATCTGGTTGCTGGGCAAGATGTTCATCTTCATGTTCATGTTCCTGTGGTTACGTGCAACTTTCCCGCGTTATCGCTATGACCAGTTGATGCGTCTGGGCTGGAAAGTATTCATTCCGCTCACACTGGTGTGGGTGGTCGTGGTGGCGGCGTGGATGCAGACGCCCTGGTGGATGTGGTAAGCGGTCGAGGAAAGAAAATGAACAACCTCATAAAATTTTTCAAGAGTTTCCTTTTACTCGAATTGCTCAAGGGCCTGTCGGTAACCGGGCGTTATTTCTTTGCGCGCCACGTCACCGTGCAGTATCCGGAGGAGAAGACGCCGCAAAGTTTCCGTTTCCGCGGCCTGCATGCCCAGCGGCGCTATCCCAACGGGGAGGAACGCTGTATTGCTTGCAAACTGTGCGAGGCGGTGTGCCCCGCGCTGGCGATCAAGATCGAAGTGACGGAACGGGAAGACAGTTCCCGCCGTACCGCGCAATATGACATCGACCTGACAAAATGCATCTTCTGCGGTTTCTGCGAAGAATCCTGTCCTGTGGATGCCATCGTCGAGACGCGGATATTCGAATATCACGGTGAAAATCGCGGTGATTTGTATTACACCAAAGAAAAGCTGCTGGCGAACGGTGCGAAGAACGAAGCGCAGATCGCTCTGGATCGGGCTGCCGATGCCAAGTACCGGTAATTTGAGGATGTCACATGAACATTGAAATCTTGTTCTATCTGTTTGCCACCGTGGCCGTGTTTGCATCGCTGCGTGTGATTACCGCACGCAACCCGCTGCATGCCGTGCTGTTCCTGGTGCTGGCTTTTGTCAGCAGTGCGGGTATCTGGATGTTGCTGGAGGCAGAGTTTCTCGCCATCGCACTGGTGCTGGTGTACGTCGGCGCTGTGATGGTGTTGTTCCTGTTCGTGGTGATGATGCTGGACATCAATATCGAGCAGATGCGCATCGGTTTTTTGCGCTGGCTGCCGGTTGGGTTGCTGCTGGCCGGACTGATCGGGGTGCAAATGGTATGGGTGCTGGGCGCAAAAGAAACTTCAGCCGGATTGACTGTTGTTAAGCACACTGCTGATTACAGTAATACCAAAGCGTTGGGCCGTCTGATCTATACCGATTATGTCTATCCCTTCGAACTGGCGGCAGTGTTGCTGTTGCTGGCGATGGTGGCCGCGATTGCGCTGACTTTGCGCAAGCGTCGCGATAACAAGCGGCAGAATATTGCTGCACAAATCAAGGTCAGCAAGCGCGATCGCTTGCGCGTTGTATCGGTGCCTTCCGTGCAAAAATCGGGTGAGGTGCAGGGTGAGGCCCTTCCGAACGGGCATACCGCAGATTAAAGCAAAGGGGAGAACATGTTCAATCTGGGACTATCGCATTATCTGGTGTTTGGCGCGGTGTTGTTCGCCATCGCTGTGGTCGGCATCTTCCTTAACCGCAAGAACCTGATCGTGCTGCTGATGGCGATCGAACTGATGCTACTGGCCGTGAATACCAATTTCGTCGCGTTTTCGCATTATCTGAATGACACGGCGGGTCAGGTGTTCGTATTTTTTATCCTCACTGTGGCGGCTGCGGAGGCGGCCATCGGTCTGGCGATTCTGGTCGTGCTGTTCCGTAACCTGCACACCATTAACGTCGATGATCTGGGCAGCTTGAAAGGTTGATGCGCATGGATATGCATAGTCTGTATTTGGTGGTTCCCCTGGCTCCCCTGGTCGGCGCTGTCATTGCCGGTCTGTTCGGGAAAGTGCTGGGGCGCGCATGGTCGCATCGCATCACCATTCTTCTGGTGGCGGTCTCCTTCTTTGCTTCGCTGGCAATATTCAAGGATGTGATGGCCGGACACATTTTTAACGGCACGGTTTACACATGGATGTCTTCCGGTGAAACCAGCTTCGAAGTCGGTTTCCTTATTGACCGCCTGACCGTGATGATGATGCTGGTAGTGACTTTCGTCTCGCTCATGGTACATATCTATACCATCGGCTATATGGAAGAAGATCCCGGTTATCAGCGTTTTTTCAGCTACATCTCGCTGTTCACCTTTTCCATGCTGATGCTGGTGATGGCCAACAACTTCATGCAACTGTTCTTTGGCTGGGAAGCGGTAGGTCTGGTGTCTTACCTGTTGATCGGTTTCTGGTACACACGCCCTACGGCGATCTATGCCAACCTGAAAGCGTTCCTGGTCAACCGTGTTGGTGACTTCGGCTTTTTGCTCGGTATTGGACTGGTCCTGATGGTGTTCGGCACGCTGGATTACGCTTCCGTTTTCGCCAATGCGCATCGTTATGTCAATGATATGGCACCCATTCCGTGCATACCGGTGGGGCTGCTGACTGCAATCTGTATTCTGCTGTTCATCGGGGCAATGGGTAAAAGTGCGCAGTTCCCGCTGCATGTGTGGCTGCCGGATTCGATGGAAGGTCCAACCCCGATCTCGGCACTGATCCATGCAGCCACCATGGTGACCGCTGGTATTTTCATGGTGGCGCGTATGTCGCCGCTGTTTGAGCTGTCTGATACCGCCTTGTCTTTTGTCATGATCATCGGTGCGATCACCGCACTGTTCATGGGCTTTCTCGGCGTCATCCAGAACGATATCAAGCGTGTTGTGGCGTACTCCACGCTGTCGCAACTCGGTTATATGACCGTGGCGCTGGGCGCTTCGGCTTACTCGGTGGCGGTGTTCCACCTCATGACGCACGCGTTCTTCAAGGCGTTGCTGTTCCTGGGCGCGGGCTCTGTCATTATCGCCATGCATCACGACCAGGACATGCGCAACATGGGCGGCCTGCGCAAGTACATGCCGATTACCTGGATCACCTCGCTGATCGGTTCGCTGGCGCTGATCGGTACGCCGTTCTTTTCCGGTTTTTATTCCAAGGACAGCATCATTGAAGCGGTCGGCCTGTCTGAACTGGCCGGTTCCGGTTTTGCCTATTTCTGCGTTGTGGCAGGCGTGTTTATCACGGCCTTCTATTCCTTCCGTATGTATTTCCTCGTGTTTCACGGGGAGGAGCGTTTCGGCAAGGCACATCACGACCATCATGGCGATCATGCCGACGAGGAAGTTTCATCCGATCATCATCACGGCCTGAAACCCGGACAGAAACCGCATGAGACTTCCTGGGTGGTGACGTTGCCGTTGGTCATGCTGGCCATTCCATCGGTGCTGATCGGCTTTTTCACTATAGAGCCGATGCTGTACGGCGGTTTTTTCCTCGATTCCATCCACATCAGTCATGAACATCATGCGATGGCTGAGTTGAAGGAAGAGTTTCATGGTCCATTCATGATGGCATTGCATGCCCTGACCACATTGCCATTCTGGCTGGCGCTGGCGGGGGCAGGCAGTGCGTGGTTCTTCTACATGAAACGACCGGATATTCCGGAAGCCATCAAGCAGAAGTTTTCTGCCATCTATACATTGCTTGACCAGAAATATTACTTCGACCGTTTCAACGACTGGTTTTTTGCAGGCGGTGCGCGCGGTGCCAGCCGTTTGTTGTGGAAGTTCGGTGACGTGAAGCTGATTGACGGCTTCTTTGTGAACGGCTCGGCCAGACTGGTTGGCATGTTCTCCGGCGTATTGCGCGGTTTGCAGACCGGTTACGTCTATCACTACGCATTTTGGATGATCATCGGCGTGTCCGCCCTGTTGACGGTGCGGACATGGTTCGAATAAGCAGTACTGGATAAAGAGCTGAAGGAATAAGCATGATTTTCGGATACCCCCTGTTAAGCGTCGTGGTCTGGCTGCCGATCGTTTTGGTCTGCTGGTACTGGCGACCGGCAATGACCAGAATGCGAAACTGGCACGTACCATCGCACTGGTCGGCGCGATCCTGAGTTTCCTGGTCACGATCCCGCTCTATACCGGGTTTGACCGTATGACCAGCGCCATGCAGTTTGTCGTGCTGCAAGACTGGATCGTCCGCTTCAACATCCATTATCACCTTGGCGTGGATGGCATTTCGGTGCTGTTCATCCTGCTAAACAGTTTTTTTACGCCGCTGGTGGTGATTGCCGGATGGAAAGTGATCGAGAAGCGCGTGGCGCAGTATATGGCTGCGTTCCTGATCATGTCGGGACTGGTCAATGGCGTGTTTGCGGCACTGGATGCGATATTGTTCTACGTGTTCTGGGAAGCGATGCTGATCCCGATGTTCATCATTATCGGCGTATGGGGCGGTCCCAACCGTGTCTATGCAGCAGTCAAGTTCTTCCTGTACACCCTGATGGGTTCCCTGTTGATGCTGGTGGCCTTGCTTTATCTGTACCAGCAGTCCGGCGGCAGCTTCAGCATCCTCGAATTCCACCGGACGGCATTGCCGTCGCTGAGCATCCAGGTGATGCTGTTCTTCGCCTTCTTCATGGCGTTTTCGGTCAAAGTGCCGATGTTCCCGGTACATACCTGGTTGCCTGATGCCCACGTTGAAGCGCCTACCGGCGGTTCGGTGGTGCTGGCGGCAATCATGCTGAAGGTGGGTGCCTATGGCTTCATTCGCTTCTCCATGCCCATCCTGCCCGATGCCAGCCACTATCTGGCACCCATGATGATCGCATTGTCGCTGATTGCCGTGGTGTACATCGGTCTGGTTGCGTTAACACAGTCCGACATGAAAAAACTGGTTGCCTATTCTTCCATCTCGCACATGGGTTTCGTTACGCTCGGTTTCTTCATTTTCAATGCTTACGGCATCGAGGGCGCTTTGTTGCAGATGATTTCCCACGGTTTCATTTCCGGCGCGCTGTTCCTGTGTATCGGCGTGCTGTATGACCGCGTGCATTCGCGCCAGATCGTGGATTACGGTGGTGTGGCCAACAAGATGCCGGTATTTGCCGCGTTCTTCATGCTGTTCGCCATGTCCAACAGCGGTTTACCCGGCACCAGCGGTTTCGTGGGCGAATTCATGGTGATCATGGGGGCGGTGAAAGCCAACTTCTGGTATGCCTTTGCTGCGGCCAGCACGCTGATCTTTGGCGCGGCCTACACGCTGTGGATGTACAAGCGTGTGATCTTCGGCGCAGTCGCCAACGACCATGTTGCCCATCTGCAGGATATCAGTGCCCGCGAAATACTCGTCTTTGTCATTCTGGCGATTTCTGTGCTGGTCATGGGCCTGTATCCGCTGCCGTTTGCCGACATCATGCACACATCGGTGAATGATCTGCTGGTGCATCTGGCTATTCCAAAAGTTCTGAATTGAGGAAAATATGACATTTCTATCCTCCCTGACCCCGGCATATGCAGAAATATTCCTGCTGGTGATGATGAGCGTAATCCTGATTGTGGATCTGTTTATCGTCAGTCACACCAAGACACTGACTTACTTGATGGTGCAGCTCACCTTGCTCGGCTGCTCACTGATCACGGTATCGACGCATCAGGAAGGTATTGTGCATATGTTCAACCACATGTTTGTGGATGACCTGATGTCGGACGTGCTCAAGCTGCTGACGTATATAGCCGTATCCATGATGCTGGTGTACTCGCGCAGCTACCTGCTTGCACGCGGTCTGTTCACAGGCGAGTTTCTTGCACTGACGCTGTTTGCCACACTGGGCATGCTGGTGATGATCTCTGCTTCCAACTTCCTGACCTTGTACCTCGGTCTGGAGTTGCTCGCCCTGAGCCTGTATGCCATGGTTGCGCTGCAGCGTGATTCCGCTGTTGCCACGGAATCGGCGATGAAATATTTCATTCTCGGCGCGATGGCTTCCGGTTTTCTGCTTTACGGGATGTCCATGTTGTACGGTGCAACCGGTTCACTGGATGTGACCCACATTGCACAAGTGATACAGAATGGCTCGCCCAACAAGGAATTGCTGGTGTTCGGTCTGGCATTCATTGTTGCCGGCCTGGCATTCAAACTGGGGGCTGTGCCGTTCCATATGTGGGTACCGGACGTGTATCACGGCGCGCCTACTGCGATGACTATGTTCATCGGTTCCGCACCCAAGCTGGCCGCTTTTGCTTTTGTCATGCGTATTCTCGTGGAAGCACTGCAACCGTTGATGATTCACTGGTCCGGCATGCTCATGATCCTCGCCGTGCTGTCCATGGCAGTGGGAAATATCACTGCCATTGCGCAAACCAATATCAAGCGCATGCTGGCTTATTCGACCATCGCCCATATGGGTTTCATGCTGATCGGTATCCTGAGCGGAACCATCGAAGGCTATGGCTCTTCCATGTTTTATGCCGTGGTCTATGTGCTGATGAGCCTGGGTGGCTTCGGCATGATCATGCTGCTGTCGCGCGAAGGTTTCGAAGCGGATAATCTTAATGACTTTAAGGGCCTTAACCAGCGCAGCCCGTGGCTCGCTTTCATGATGCTGTTGCTGATGTTTTCCATGGCGGGCGTGCCACCGACAGTGGGTTTTTATGCCAAGTTCTCGGTGCTGAATGCTGCATTGCAGGCAGGACATATTGCCCTGGTCGTGATGGCGGTGCTGTTCTCGCTGATCGGTGCCTTCTACTACTTGCGCATCGTCAAGCTGATGTACTTCGATGCACCGGAAAGCCACGAGAAAATAATTATTCAGCCGGACAGCGGCTTTGTTATTTCTATCAACGGCCTGGCTGTGCTGGCGCTCGGTATTCTGCCGGGAGCGTTGATGTCGTTTTGTGCCGTTTCGGTACAGCAATCTTTACTGCATTAGGCGTTTGATGTTTTGATAAGACACTCCCGCTACGGCGGGAGTGTTCGTTTGTGGAGGATAAAAATGGATCTAACCGAAAAGAAAATTGACGGCAAGGTGATGTACGACGGCAACTTCATCACCGTGTGCAAGGACAATGTACTGCTGCCGGACGGCAGTACCAGCACACGCGAATATATAACCCACCCCGGTGCGGTCGCCATGCTGGCCTTGCTCGACAACGGCAATCTGGTGATGGAGCGGCAGTTCCGTTATCCGCTGCATCGCGAATTCATCGAACTTCCTGCAGGCAAGATCGATAAAGGCGAAGACATCCTGTTTTGCGCACAACGCGAGTTGCTGGAAGAGACTGGCTATGAGGCGAGCGAGTGGATACATCTCACTACAGCCTGGCCCTGCATTGGCTATGCTGACGAGCGTATGGAATACTTTCTGGCACGTGGATTGAAGCATGTTGGGAGCAAACTGGACGACGGCGAGTTCCTCGAAGTGTTTGAACTCTCCCTGAAGGATGCGCTCGAGTGGATACGGCAGGGCAAGATCAATGACAGCAAAACCATCGTCGGCCTGTTCTGGCTGGAAAAGGTACTGAAAGAGGGATGGACTGCACCGAAGTAAGGCATCATTTCGGTGCGTAAATGTTATGCAAGCACCAAGATGGTGAATATTTATTCTCTGTAAATCTGCATAAATGCAGAATTTCCATATAAATCAAAGGGTGGCAAGGGTGGCACAAGCCTTGCATACGTATCGCCGGATTGCACTTTAATGGAGAGAATATGGAAAACCTGAAGGTCGGAACTGATGCATTATTCATCTTGCTGGGCGCCATTATGGTGCTAGCCATGCACGCCGGGTTCGCATTTCTGGAATTGGGTACCGTGCGTAAAAAAAATCAGGTCAACGCACTGGTCAAAATACTGACCGATTTCGCCGTTTCCACACTGGCATATTTTTTTATCGGATACTGTCTGGCGTACGGCGTCAATTTCTTTAACGGGGCGGAAGAACTGGCGCAAAAGAATGGCTATGAACTGGTAAAGTTTTTCTTCCTGCTCACATTTGCAGCCGCCATTCCCGCCATCGTTTCCGGCGGCGTAGCGGAACGTGCCCGGTTCAACCCCATGCTTGCCGCCACTTTCGTGCTGGTCAGTTTCGTTTATCCCTTCTTTGAAGGAATTGCCTGGAACAACCGCTTCGGTGTGCAGGACTGGCTGACCTCCAGCTTCGGAGCGGCATTCCATGACTTCGCCGGTTCCGTGGTGGTGCATGCAGTGGGCGGTTGGATCGGGCTGGTTGCCGTGTTGATGCTGGGTGCGAGACGCGGACGCTATGGCAAGGAAGGACAAATCTCCGGGCATCCCCCCTCCAGCATTCCTTTCCTTGCACTGGGGGCGTGGGTGCTGACCGTAGGCTGGTTCGGTTTTAATGTCATGTCCGCACAAACCATAGACAACATCAGTGGCCTGGTCGCAGTGAACTCGCTAATGGCGATGGTTGGCGGTACGCTGGTTGCGTTGTGGATGGGCAAGAACGACCCCGGTTTCGTGCATAACGGTCCATTGGCCGGACTCGTGGCCGTGTGCGCCGGTTCTGACCTGATGCATCCTTTGGGAGCGTTGTTTACGGGTGGTATAGCGGGTGGCCTGTTCGTGGTTATGTTCACCCTTACGCAAAACCGCTGGAAAATTGACGACGTGCTTGGCGTCTGGCCTTTGCACGGTCTGTGTGGCGCCTGGGGTGGCGTTGCCGCCGGCATTTTCGGACTGAAAGCATTTGGCGGGATCGGCGGTGTAAGCTTCATGTCACAGCTTATTGGTACGCTATTGGGCATTGCGGTTGCCCTGATCGGTGGCTTTGTCGTGTATGGCGTGATGAAAAAGACTGTCGGCATCCGCCTGGACCAGGAGGAAGAGTTCGTTGGTGCCGACCTTTCCATTCACAAGATCAGCGCAACGCCGGAACGCGAATCAGGCTGGTAGGTTGTCTGTTGCATACGAGCAAAGGGCAGGCCATCGGCCTGCCTTTTTTGTTGCAGCTTTGGAAAGACTGCACAACAGGTTTTAATCCATACTTGCCTCGACCGGGACGTAGAGTTTTACCTCGTCACTGATCATGGGGGTGAACCTGGACATTCCATACTGGGAGCGTTCGATGGTGGCGGAAATATCTGCCCCGCAGTGCATCTTGCGCATCATCGGATGTGGTGCACACTTGAAGTTGTCCACACGCAGCGTAAGTGGATGAGTCACACCATGAAGTGTGAATTCCCCTTCCGCGCCCACAACCTTTTCACCGTCGAATAACAAGTTGTCAGAGGTGAAACGGATTGTGGGGTACTGCGAAACCTGAAAGAAATCCCGGCCTTTCATATGCTTGTCCCATTCTTCGAACCCCATATCCAGGGATGCGGCATCGATGGTGATGTCGACACTGCCTTTTTGGGCGGCGATGTCGAGCGTAATCTTGCCGCTGGATTTGTTGAAGCGTCCGCGCTGGGTGGAATAGCCCAAGTGATTGACTTCGAACATCGGCCAGGTATGGGTCGGATCTATGGTGTAGCTGTCAGCAGCCCAGGCAGGCAGGGCAAACAGCGAAGCGCACAGGGCAAACGGCAGTAACTTCATGACAGTTCTCCTTCTACGTTTTTTTCCTGAGGAAGGGCAACATGCGCATCAGGATGTCGTCGCGATCGATGAAATGATGCTTGAGTGCTGCGCCGATATGTGCGAGCACCGTTCCGAACATCAGGAAATTGAGTATTTCGTGAACCTCTTTCAGTAAATCTCCAAGCTCCTTGTTCTTGTCCACAAGATCAGGCAGCGGCAGCACTCCCAGCCAGACGACGTGGAAACCTTTGGCCGAACTCATCAACCAGCCGCTGAAAGGAATGATGAAAATCAGCGCGTAGAGCAGGTAGTGCACGCTTTCAGCGGCGAGCTTTTCCCAGCGCGGCATTGTGTCCGGCATGGCAGGCGGGCGGTGAGTGATGCGCCAGGAAAGCCGGATCACGGCAAGCATCAGCACGGTAATGCCTATCCATTTGTGGTAGTTGTACAGACGGAGTTTGAAAGGCGAGAGTGGCAATTCGTGCATGTACAAACCCAGCGGGAAAGCGACGAAAATCAGCAGGACAATCAGCCAGTGCAGGGTGATGGCAGTTCGGGTGTATCGGTCGCTTATCATGATGGTCACCTCGTCTTGTTTGGTATATCCTAGTAAACCAATCAACTATAGTCAAGCTGGATTCGGCTAAAACAAAAACGGCGGGGTACCCGCCGTTTTTAATCATAGTTCTCATCTTCTTCATCTTCATCGTAATCATCGAATTTCTGTCGTGGCGGATTGCCGTCGTACACCAGACTCTGGCGACGCATCAGGTAGGCATCACGCAGGAAGCTGTAACGGTCAATGATCGCATCATCCAGTACTTTTTCCTGTTCCAGCAGGCCGGCACGCGTGACGACTACTCCCTTTGCTACCCAGGCGGTATTGCGCGTGGAGACATCACTGGTATTGCTGATAACGCTGGAGAAATTGTCCACGTACAGACCTGTTCCGTCACGGATCGAACTGGGTCCCAGGAAAGGCAGCATCAGATAAGGTCCACTCGGCAATCCCCAGTACCCCAGCGTTTGCCCGAAATCCTCATCATGTTTTTCCAGTTTGGGTGTGACGTTGAGCAAACCGAAAACGCCAAAGGTGGAATTGAAAAGTACACGTGCGCCATCACTGGCTGCCTGTCTGAATTTGAACTGTAGCAGGTCATTGACGGTGGTAATGACATCATCCAGATTGGAGAAAAAATTGTTGACCATGGTTTTCACAGGGCTGGGCGTCACCTTGCTGTATCCCTGTGCAACAGGCTTGAGTACGGCACGATCGAGTGTGTCGTTGAACGTATAGACCGTGCGGTTAAACGTCTCAAAAGGATCTTTTTGCTGGGTATAAGCGCTGAGGTTAATGGTGCCGCATCCTGTCAACAATAGACATGTAAAAAGCAGCGGTATTCTCGTCAGAGACATGTAAAAGCTGATTGATTGAAAAGTGGGCACGATTATAGGGGCTGAACGTGCGTATTGTATCTACCTTGTTGTATTCTGCGCAAATTTCCGCTTATCCAGATGAAAATATAGGCGCGATCGTGCCGGGTGTACGGTTTATGTTTGGATATCAAGTGCTGACGGATGTGGGAGTTGGCGGCAATGCGATTAGCGCCATCGCTCCCTGGCGCACAAAACTGGATACATTTTCAATAACGTATCTTATTGCTTCTTTTGACTTTGCTGCGAAGCGAGGATCGCGTTGGCCAGCCGCACCTCAGGGATGGATGTATCGCAAAGGGAAAGGTCTATGTTGCGAACCGCATATAGCCAGTAAGCAGGGCGCCGCTGCCCCTGCTCGAAAACACGTCCCACGTAACTCGCTACGATTCCGATCGCAAACAGCAGAATACCCGTATAAAAAGTCATGAGGATAATTACAGAAGTCCAACCCGGCACGGTGATCTGCAAAACGAAGTGTTCGTACAATGCCTTTATCAGGTACGCCAGACTTGCCAACCAGGAAAGAAACGACAATAGCATGATGGTGTGCAACGGACTGGATGAGAAGCTGAACACGCCATTGGTGGCAAGTCTTAGCATCGACAGGAAGGGGTATTTGGTGCTGCCGGCATAGCGGGCATCCCGGTCATAGCCCAGGATTGCCTGGCGAAAACCCAGCATAGCGTAGATACCTCGCAAATACTTGTGCGGTTCACGAAAACCATGCACAGCCTGGAGCACAGGCCGGGTAAAGGCGCGAAAATCGCCGCACTCGGGAATGATCTGATCCTTGGTAAGCCGTTCCATCAACCAGTAAAACAGTCGAGCTGACAGCAATTTGAACCAGGATTCTCCCTTGCGGGTACGGCGCTGCATGTGAACCACATCGGCACCTGCTGCGACCTCTTCGAGAATACTGGAAAGCAATTCCGGTGGATCCTGCAGGTCGGCATCAAGAGTGACGACAAGATCACCCTGGGCAAAGTCCGTACCGGCCGTAAGTGCCGTCTGGTGTCCTCGATTGCGAGCAAAATGCAGTACTTTGACGCGCGTGTCGCGTTCGGCAAACTGGTTCAGCTTTTCCGTTGTGCCATCTGTACTGCCGTCATTTACAAACAGGAATTCGAAACGGTATTGCGAATGCTGTTCCGCTACTTGTGCAGCACGCCGATAGAATTCATCGATCACTTCGGTTTCGTTGAAGCAGGGAACCACAAATGAGATGGACTGGATTGACAAAGGCTTTTTCATGGCGTTGCCTGGATATTCAGTGATTGACGCAAATTATTGATCTTCTGGAGTGCGTAGGGGTCCGGCTGATCCGAGTGGGAAAGATATTGCTCGTAGTATTCCATCGCATCTTTTGGTCGATTCATCCGTTGCATGACCATCCCGATGTTGAAATAGGGTTGCGGGTTGGTGGGATCACCCTGCACAGCCTTCTTCCAGAATTCCGCTGCCTGGATAATCCGGCCCTGCATGAAATAGATGTTACCAATGTCGTTAAGTGCCAATGAAAAATTATCTTTATGCGCGGCAGCCTGCTCAAGCGCCGGCAACGCCAGATCATACTGTTCCTGAACGAGATACTCGTGGGCCAGAGCGTACCACCCGAAGGAAAAACTCGGCGCGTATTCCAGCGCTTTCACCAGGTAGGCTTTCGTATCATGCCAGTATTGGAGTCGTTGCCAGGTGTTTAGCGCATACACAAGTGCCACGGCGCACAATCCTGAATAAACCAGACGCGGCCGCCCACCGAAGGCACGCACCGCCAACGTTGCGATCACGACACAAAACCCGACCGAAGCGAGATAAATGATTTTCTCCGCCATCAGGTATTCGCCGAACTGACCGATGTTGTAACTGACGGCACTCCAGGCAAAGAACCAGCAAAACCAGAATAACATCACTCGATCGCGGCGCCAAAGTAGCCAGGCGGCCAAACCGGCGAGTGCCATGAGCAGATACCCCGCTACTACATAGGCGTTCGGCGTGGAATACAGTGCCTTCAGATAGACGGTTACAGGTGCGTCGGGCCAAAGAAATATCTTCAGATACTTGGCGAAAACATAGGCGCCTGTGTTGATGAAAGCGAGCGGTTCAACACCGGGCAGCGGCAGCGGGCCGACGACCATGCGGCGCAAGCCGAGAAAAATGGCCGTGATCAGCACATAGGGTGCCAATGACATTAGCTCGCGCTTAGTGGTTTTGTTCTCCACCAGGACTGCGAATAACGCGAGGATCGGCAAAAGCAGGACTCCCATCTCTTGTGTCAGCAATGCCAATGTGAACGTGCCATATGCGAGCAGTTGGTTATTGCGGCGGAACGCCAGCAATGTGGTCAGCGCGAATACTGACATCAAGAGATAGGAATCGGAGTAGGCCCAGGCGACGGCCTCGGTATGGGTTGGTTTGACCAGGAAGAGCAGTGCAGCAAAGAACGCCACCGTTGTACTTCCTTGAACCGAGGCGACCAGCGTGAATACCAGCAGCGTGACCGCGGCATGCAACAGGACGTTGGTCAGATTGTATCCAAACGGCTCCATGCCGAACACCTGGTGTTCCAGCACATGCAGTGCCTTTGTGAACGGTCGGTAGTACTTCAGTACTGTCGCCAGTTTACCGTTCTCCTTTCCTTCCGCTAGCGCTTGCGTCGAAAAGCCGGAGAACATGTTGTCCAGGCTGTTTAGAGATGGGTCTTTGTGAATGATGGCTGCGTCCCATACGAATTCGTTGCTCAATGTGGGCCAATAGAGGATGAACACCAGTGCAAAAAGCACCGCGCCCAAGGTCATTCGCTGATTGAAAGCAGGTAAGCGCATTGATTACTCTCTAGTTTTAAGAAGAAAAACGCCACTTTTTTGCATGATCCACCGTAATCAAGCATATAAAATTCCAAGTTGCCAAGGAAGTTGTTTTTACCAACCCGAACCTGAAGATAGCGATTGATGGACTATATCATTCCAAAGCAATGAAAATATCGACTGATTTGGAATGCTCAGGTTTTGGAAATTACAATCAGATATAGACCTCCAAGAACCGCACAGACACCAACCATAGCCAAGCCTGATAGCCGTTCTTCCAGGATAACAACTCCTCCCAGATAAACCATTACAAAGGTCAGCGCGGTGAATGCGTAGACGTTAACAAGCTTTTCAAAAGAGAGAGCATATATCCAGAGCCCCGTCCCTATCACATAGAAAAGGAGTCCTGCGGCAATCGGGATGTTCAGGAAACTGATGAAGTCTACCCTGTCTTTTGCGCCGATCTTGAATAGCAATTGTCCTGCGGCAGCAGAGAACGACGCCAACGTCAGCATAATCAGCGTCGGTCTGGTCATCTTCTGTATCCTGCTTGTACATTTCTGACTATGCGTTTCTCTTTCATTTTCGCCAGGGTTGTCATGATTGGAACGGGTAAGTACCCCACTAATAATTTGCGTAGCTTGTAGGACAGTGGAGAAACGTCGCCTATTCTGCCATTGGTGATCAGGAATTTCCTGATCTCTGCGGGGAGCTTATCGAGCCGATTTTCTGAAACATACAGGATGGGATTGTAACGATACCAGGGTTCGATAGCCGTATTGTGCTTTATTATTGGCCTGATGAAATCAACCGGAAAAAAACCGTGTTCGGCAAAAATCCGTCGCCAGTATTCGTAGTGCTGCTCGTTTAAATGGTGGTCTCCACCTTGCCCCTTCGTGGCCGCCGAGAAAAGCACTTGATCGCCATGCTTGACCAGGCTGGCGATAAATGTTCGGGCGCTTGATTCAGGGAGATGTTCGGCAACTTCGAGGCTCTGAACAAAATCGAAACGTTGTCCGAGATCAAAAGGTTTGGTCAGATCATGCGCCAGAAACGAATCCGCAGGGCAGAGCAATTTTGATTTATCCACATAGCTTCCGTCGATACCTTTAACAGTTTCGACCCCAAGTTCCCGCCAAACCGACAGCCAGGCACCGCGACCGCATCCAACATCAAGTACGGTGCGCGGACCAAGTGCGTCGAGTACCACTGGCAGGAAATGTCGTGCGGAGCGTATTGCGCCAGCATTTACATAGTCAAAGAAAGTATCGTCGTAATTGGGCATTCACATATTGCCTGGGTTGGAAATGGCCTGCTTTGAGTTTGAATTAAGCCTTTGCAGGTTTGTTGGCTTCAACGTGGTAGTGGTCGTTCCAGATCCGCGTTGCGGAATACAAAATCACCGCGTTTGCGGTCTGAAAAAAAATGTTCCAGCGTATAGCGTATCGGCCGGAAGGCCAGCTTGTCCCACGGTATCTCGTTTTCCCCGAAAATATCCACTTCCAGGCTTTCCACGCCCGGTGAAAAATCCAGATCGAGCAGTCTGGCGCGGTATAGCAGTTGTACCTGATTGATATAGGGCAGGTTGTACATTGCATACAGATCCAGTACTTCGATGCGGGCATTGGCTTCTTCCAGCGTCTCCCGTGCAGCAGACTGGGAAGTGGTTTCACCGTTTTCCATGAAACCGGCAGGGAGTGTCCACAAGCCACTGCGGGGCTCAATCGCGCGGCGGCAGAGCAGGATGCGTCCGTCCTCCCATTCGGGGATGGCGCCTGTGATGATTTTCGGATTCTGATAGTGGATGGCGTTGCAGACAGTACAAACGTGGCGCTCGCGGTGATCGTCCGGTGGCATGGATAATTCAACGGGTGCGCCGCACTCGGGACAGAATTTCACCTGCTCAACTCCAGAAATTCCACCAGGGAGTGGTATCGGGCATTTCTCTGACGATCGGTTTTATTCCGTCCTTGGCTACGTTGAGGTCGAGGATTTTTTTTGCGTCGGCGCTCAAGTCTTTCATTCCCATCGCCTCATATGCCTGCACCATGATCTGCAGGGCATCGCGGGTTTGGGGTGTTTGCGGGTAGTTGGTCAGCACGTTCTTGGCACGATTTACGGCAGCGACATAAGCGCCGCGACGCAGGTAATAGCTAGCAACATGGATATCCCCCTTGGCCAGCGTATTGAGCAGATATTGCATGCGCACTTTGGCGTCCGTCGTGTACTTGCTGGCAGGGAAACGCGTGGCGAGCTCCTTGAATGCATCAAAAGAATCGCGCAACGAGACAGGGTCGCGCTCGGACGAATCCTGACCGAACAGGGTGCCAAGCGTGGTATTGATGTTCTCGTTGAAATTGATGAGTCCCTTGAGATAGAGCACATAATCCGTATGCTCGCTGTTGGGGTACATCTTCATAAAACGATCCAGCGCGCCCAGCGCGGGGGCCGGTTCATCGTGTTTATAGTAGGCATAGGCGATTTCCATCTGTGCCTGCTGCGCGTAACGGCCATAGGGAAACCGCGATTGCAGTGTTTCCAGCGTTTTAACTGCTTTTTCGTAGCTGTGATCATCCATCGCCTCCCGCGCCTGGGCATATAACTGGTCGGCGGTGAGCGACTCATCCTTGGCAGGATCAGAACTGCAAGCAACTAACGAGAGCAGCAGGAAAACGGCTAAACTATGGCGCATGACGGAATCCGAAGAAGATTTAGGCGATTATAGCAAAGACGAAGCGCCTGACGGCCAGCTTGAGATGAAGGTGCCGACGGACCTCGGCGGATTGCGCCTGGATCAGGCGCTCGTCAAGCTGCTGCCGGCGTACTCCCGCAGTCGGCTGCAGGACTGGATAGAGCAGGGCATGGTCATGCTCAACGGCAGCCCGGCTGCCGTTAAACAAAAAGTGTGGGGGGGCGAAAATATCCGTGTCTCGCCGCAAATCCATCCTTCCGAACAACCCTGGCAGGCAGAGGATATTCCACTTGATATCGTGTATGAAGACGATGCCATCCTGGTTATCGACAAGCCTGCCGGGTTGGTGGTGCATCCGGGCAGCGGCAACTGGCAGGGGACATTGCTCAATGCCTTGCTGCACCATGCCTCGCAGCTTGCCGATGTGCCGCGCGCCGGCATTGTCCACAGGCTGGATAAGGATACCAGCGGCCTGATCGTGGTAGCCAAAACGCTCATTGCGCAGACTGCGCTTGTGCGCCAGATGCAGGCGCGCAGTGTGAAACGCGAATACCTCGCGCTGGTCTGGGGGGAAGTGGATCGTGATTACATCATCAACATTCCCATCGGCCGCCACCCCACGCAGCGGGTGAAAATGACAACGACCGAAAGCGGCAAGGAAGCGGTCACCCACGTCGGCATAGAAGAACGCTTCCCCAGTTGCACACTGGTGCGTTGCCGTCTTGAAACCGGGCGCACCCACCAGATTCGCGTGCATATGGCCCATATCGGCCATCCGCTGGTCGGCGATCCGGTCTATATCAGGGGTGTGCAGAAATGCGTACCGCAACTGCGCGAACTGCTGAACGGTTTTCCGCGCCAGGCACTGCATGCTACGCAACTGGCCCTGGATCACCCCGTCACCGGGGAACGCATGGAATTCCACTCGCCGTTGCCGGAAGATATGGAAACGCTGCTGGACAAGATCGATGAGGCGAGCGATGAACCTGCATGACACCTTTATCTATCCGGACTGGCCGGCACCCGCCAATGTAAAGGCATTGCAGAGCACGCGTCTGGGCGGCGGCAGTGCCGCACCCTATGACAGCCTCAATTTCGGTACGCATGTCGGTGATAATCCGCATGTTGTTGCGCATAACAGGCAATTACTCGCGCCGTACATGCCAAGCGAACCGGTCTGGCTGGAACAGGTGCATGGCAAAGTCGTCGTGAACGCCGATACCGCTAGTTGTATACCGCAAGCTGATGCCTGTATTGCGCGCCATCGCGCCGCGGTATGCGTAGTGATGACGGCAGATTGTCTGCCGGTATTGCTATGCGACGAAGACGGAACCGTGGTTGGCGCCGCGCATGCGGGCTGGAAAGGCTTGGCTGCAGGTGTGATCGAAGCGACTGTCGTGGAGATGGGTGTTGCGCCACAAAAACTCATGGCCTGGCTGGGACCAGCCATAGGGCCGCATGCTTTCGAAGTCGGCGCCGATGTGCGCGACGTGTTCATAGCGCATGACGCCAATGCAGCTGCTGCCTTTGTGCCGCTGGCAGCCGAGGGCAAGTATCGCACCGACATCGTCCGGCTGGCACGCCAGCGTTTGAATGCGCTTGATATCAACCGTGTCTATGGCGGTACATTCTGCACTTATCACCAGAAAGACAAGTTTTTTTCCTTCCGCCGCGATGGCGTAACCGGACGCATGGGTACATTCATCTGGCTGGCCTGATCCGTACAAGTGTTGCAACAAGGGATCAGAATTCGGCGCACGCAACTGATAGTGGGTATAATCCTTCGCCATAATTATAATATGGTCTTGATATGAGTATTTTTGCGTGGATCGTATCGGCAAGCTTACTCGGGGGTGTATTGAGCGTGCTGGCAGCTGCACTGTTTGCGCTCAATGCGAACACCCGCTGGATAGGCATGCTTGTGAGCTATGCGATCGGTGCCCTTCTGGGGGCCGTATTCCTGGATATACTGCCCGAAGCGTTCAGCCTGACAACCAATGTGACACTGGTGAGCGGTACGGTTCTGCTGGGTATTCTGATGTTTTTTACGCTGGAAAAGGTGTTTATCTGGCGCCACTGTCATCACGATCATTGCGAACTCCATGAACCACACGATATTGCCGGGAACGATCACGGACGAAGCGGTACGATCATCATTATCGGCGACACTTTTCATAATTTCGTTGACGGCATCATCATTGCAGCCGCCTTCCTCACCGATCTTCATCTTGGCCTGGCGACGGCACTGGCGATCATTGCGCACGAGATTCCGCAGGAAGTCGGGGATTTCGCGATCCTGCTGCATTCCGGCTACAGCAAATTGCGCGCATTCCAGCTTAACCTTATATCCAGTTTTGCTACGCTGGTCGGCGGCATCATCGCCTACTTTGCCTTGCAGGATACGCAGGATTTCATGCCCTACCTGCTGGCATTGGCGGCATCCAGCATGATCTATGTCGCCATGACCGATCTGATTCCCGATCTGCATAAACGCATCCGGATATCGGACACCGCGCAGCAGGTCGCACTGATTCTATTTGGCATAACCACGGTCAGACTACTGGGTCTGCTGATTTCAGAGTAGGAATGTTTTTCATATGATGACCGGGCATCTGAAACGTTACGCATGGCTTTCAATTTCTGCGGCAATTGCCACCATTCTTCTTAAAGGTATCGCATGGTGGCTGACCGGTTCGGTCGGCCTGCTGTCCGATGCACTCGAATCGTTCGTCAACCTGGCCGGCGCACTGATGGCATTGATGATGTTATCTCTGGCGGGCACGCCGGCCGATGACCGTCATGCATACGGCCATGGCAAAGCGGAATATTTCTCCAGCGCATTCGAAGGTATTCTCATCCAGCTGGCTGCCATCAGCATTGCCTATGCTGCGATTGAGCGTCTTCTGCATCCACGGGCGATCGAAGATGTCGGCATCGGCCTGCTCGTGTCGGTTATCGCTTCGCTGATCAACCTGTTTGCCGCGCGCGAACTGCTCAAGGCGGGACACGAGTTCAACTCGATCACCCTGGAAGCCGACGCCAAACATCTGATGACCGATGTCTGGACTTCGGTCGGCGTCATCATCGGCGTCGGCCTGGTGTGGGTCACCGGCTGGCTGTGGCTGGATCCCTTGATTGCCTTGCTGGTGGCAGCAAACATCGTGTGGACAGGCTGGCAATTGCTGCAGCGCTCTGCAGCCGGACTGATGGATGAGGCGATATCACAGGAGCAGATCGACGCCATCGAAGCCGTGCTGGAAAAATACCGCAAGCAGGGATTGGATTTCCATGCCTTGCGTACGCGCCAGGCCGGACAACTTGCTTTCATCTCGCTGCATGTGCTGGTGCCGGGTGAATGGACAGTGCAGCGCGGGCATGACGAGGTCGAACTGATCGAGGCCGATATCAGTGCCGTGGTGCAGTACAGCAATATCACCACCCACCTCGAGCCCATCGAAGACCCGGTCTCGCAAATAGACCAAACGCTGCACCGCTACGAAACGCCTTACAAGGCGGGTGAATGAACAAGACAACGTACCGCATCGGCTTCGTGTCGCTCGGTTGTCCCAAAGCAACAGTTGATTCCGAACACATTCTCACGCGCATGCGCGCCGAAGGCTACGAGATTTCCCCGAATTATGAAGATTCCGATCTGGTCGTGATCAACACCTGCGGTTTTATCAACAGCGCAGTCGCCGAATCGCTGGAGGCCATCGGCGAAGCACTGCAGGAAAACGGCAAAGTCATTGTTACCGGCTGCCTGGGCGCCAAAGGCGACATCGTGCGGCAGACATATCCCGAAGTACTTGCCGTCACCGGCCCGCATGCCGCCGAAGAAGTGATGAACGTGGTACATCAGCACTTGCCGAAACTGCACGATCCCTACACCGATCTCATACCACCGCAAGGCGTGCGCCTCACGCCGCAGCATTATGCCTACCTGAAAATATCCGAGGGCTGCAACCACAGTTGCTCGTTCTGCATCATTCCTGCGCTACGCGGCGACTTGGTGAGCCGTCCCGTTCACGAAGTGATGGGCGAGGCCGAGAAGCTGGTCGAATCCGGCGTAAAAGAACTGCTGGTCATTTCGCAGGACACCAGTGCATACGGACTGGATGTGAAATACCGCACCGGCTTCTGGAACGGCAAACCGCTCAAGACCAGCATGACCGAACTCGCAAATGCGCTGGGTAGCCTGGGCGTATGGACGCGCCTGCATTATGTCTATCCCTATCCGAGCGTGGATGAAGTCATCCCGCTGATGGCGGAGGGCAAAATACTGCCTTACCTCGACATCCCTTTCCAGCATGCCAATGAACGCATTCTAAAATTGATGAAACGGCCTGCCAGCAGCGAGAATGTACTCAGGCGTATTCAGCAATGGCGCAGCATCTGTCCGGACATTATCCTGCGCAGCACCTTCATCGTCGGTTTTCCCGGCGAGACGGAAGAAGAGTTCGAGGAACTGCTCGACTTTATCGAAGCAGCGCAACTGGATCGCGTTGGTGCCTTCACTTATTCACCGGTGGAAGGTGCAGCGGCGAATGAACTGCCCGATCATGTCGAACCGTACGAGCAGGAAGACCGCCTGGCGCGCCTGATGTACCTGCAGGAAGGAATCAGTGCCGCGAAACAGGCGAAAAAAGTCGGAACCATCATGACCGTGCTGGTGGATGACGTGGATGAAGACGGCTCCGTCGCGCGCAGTGCTGCCGATGCCCCGGAGATTGATGGATTAGTTTATATCGACGGCGAAAACCTGAATGTGGGTGAATTCGTGACTGTGCGCATCACAGATTCAGATGAACATGACCTGTGGGGAGAGGTGGTGCAGGGCGGTTGAGCTCAGTGGTGCGGATATCCCTCTGGAGCGGTTCGTTAGCCTTGCATCAGCAGATCACTGACTGACATTTTTCCAAGATTCGGATCATCCCGGCTGAACGCACCGCTGCAGATCGACCAGTCACACATCACAGCATATTTCGGCGTGTATTGAGTCAGCTTCTTCAGGCTTTCAACTGCAGGGGAG
This sequence comes from Sideroxydans sp., assembly GCA_050303535.1. GTDB lineage: Bacteria > Pseudomonadota > Gammaproteobacteria > Burkholderiales > Gallionellaceae > Sideroxyarcus. Next base: position 37,404 of record JBNLBY010000009.1, read on the forward strand.
TGAATGGCGACCTTTCCAAGCAGATTCATTCCCATCTTCTTCATGTGAGATTTCTTGGGAGCGAAGAAGGCGACGCCATCACTGAACAGCGTTTTTGCAGCAAGTACATCTTCCAATGCTGGTTCTGTACGCGGATTCACCACGACCGGTGTGTATGCTCCCCAGGGAAACCAGTCAAACACACGACCTGTATCCAGAATAATCAGGGCGCCCCATCCATCCGGCTGGAATCCCGCCCCTTCCCAGGATGAGAACCATGCGTTGAACCCGGAGCCATTCATTGTGGGAAAGGAGTAAATCTCACCAACGTTCACGGCCAGTTTTGGAGGGGAGCTCGGCACCTTTCTTGAACTGGAGGGCTTGGGGTGTGCGATCCGTTGGCGCAGTTTTTCATGGACTTTCATTCTTGCCTTTAGCTCCTGAGGCTCTATCTCCCGGGCTTCCAGATCGGCGAGGTCTGCTCCACTATTCATGGAGGCTAGAGCCAATTTCATCACCCGCTCCGATTCAATGCCGCGTTTCGCGAATTGATCGGCTACTACCATCCAGAATGCCGGGCACCCGTCGTCCTTCAGGTCTTCATTACGCTCAAACTGTTCCAGAAGCAGTGCGAGGATGGCGTTACCGTCCCTCGGCATTTTTGCAAGCAGGGAAATAGAGTCCCGCACATCGCAGGCTTCATCATCATCGTATAGTCCTCCACCCCAAGTTCCCATAATCTTTTTCTGGTGGCTGGTAGCCGCTATTACGAGAGCCCGCGTAAGCGGGATCGAGATTTGGATGAAGGCACAATTAGATTCAAGTTCATTTCTCCTTTGATGAAAGCCGCTGTATTAAATGCTGCGGCATGTGTTTTTCTAATTAAAGTAATTAAAGGGGGTAGCATCGCATTGTATTTTTCGTTTGTACCCATTTCTTCAATTCCTGTGAATTAAATTCGAAGCTGACAATAACGAATGGTCAGGACGATTTTTACTATTCCAGGTATTTTTCGTAACTGTAATATATGGCAATACGTGCACCAATAAATACAATATTAAAAACTGCGCCAAAGAATATGATTGCCGATATTGATTCTGGGCTCCTTCTAAAGACTTCGCCAATAAAGGTATTCCCAATAATTATCACAATCCAGAACCGGGCTCCCATTGGAAATCTTCCGATGAATTTATGAAGCTTTCCCAAATTGCTATTAGGCTTATTGAGGCACCCAGCATGGTATGGTTGCATCAGTTTCCCTGCAATTACCAAATCTTTTTTCTTGTCGATTCGTTTGTTGCACTCAGTGCATAAGATCGATTTCATCTTTGATTTACCGAATAACAATTATTGCTTAATGCCAATTATAAGGTGTCAGCGGATTTCATAGCTCGACCTGATCCGCGACAAGCATTACAGCATCCATACGGAAAAGTAAATGGAAGGAACGTATGGTTTGATGGCACGCAGAACAGCCGTTGGTTCAAACTGCACGGCCTTGCGTGGCCTGCTACAATCCGCTCATGACTTTCCATGCCTTTATTGCCATAGGTCTGGGTGCCGCCATTGGTGCATGGTTGCGCTGGGGTCTGGGATTATGGCTTAACCCGGCGCTGGCCGAATTGCCGCCCGGCACGCTTGCGGCCAATCTCGTTGGCGGTTACCTGATCGGTTTCGCCATCGCCTTTTTTATGCAGCATCCCGGTTTGCCGCCGGAGTGGCGCTTGTTCATCATCACCGGGTTTCTCGGCGGGCTCACCACCTTTTCCACTTTTTCGGCAGAAACCGTCACACTGTTGATGCGCGGGCAATTTGCATGGGGTGCCGCCATCATGGCCGCACATCTGGGCGGCTCATTACTGATGACGCTGCTCGGGATGCAGACATTCAAATGGATACAAGCGGGGGGCTGATATGCAAAGCGTCTATCTGAAATTCTATCTGACCGAAAAACACCATCATCACGGCAAGCTGTTGCAGGAATGGCTATTGGAAAAAGCCAGAACACTGGGTGTGCCGGGGGGCTCCGTGTTCCGAGCCGTTGCCGGATACGGGCGGCACAAACATTTGCATGAGGATAACTTTTTCGAACTGGCGGGCGATTTGCCGGTGCAGGTCGAATTCGTGCTCGACGACACGCACGCCAACCAGTTGCTTGGCGTGCTCATCGCAGAAGGATTGGATCTACCCTATGTGCGCTATGCCGTCGAAACCGGGACGACAAGCGCGAAGAAATAGGGATTTATTACCTGTCCGATAGCAAGAATGTGATCTCGGCTTCGGCCGCAATCCAGCAGTCCATCGAATCGGCCTGGAAGCCGTTCTTCTCGGCAATGAAATAGGCCGCATCCTGAACCATCCTGTAACGCTCCTCTGGCGAAATCATGCCTTTTTTGCGCGGCGCGGATTTGGCCGTTGCGGCGTTCTTTTTTGCGGGAGCGGATGCTGCCGGTTTGCTTTTTTTTGCAGCAGGCTTTTTGACTGTTGTCGCTGTCTTTCTGGTTGTTGCGGTTTTTGCCTTGCCGGTGGCTGCTGCTGTTTTTCTGACGGCGGGTTTTGTGGCGGGTTTCTTTGCGGTGGTTGACTTTGACTTCGTTGCCATGATCGCTACCTTTCGAGAATGATGTTCATCGACGTAAAAAGTGAAACTTGTTATGTGATGCATCCTCCTTGCTTCCTGCAATATTCTAATCCGGATTCCGGGCGAAGTGCAGTATCCGGTAGTCCTGTTTTACAGATAAAACACCCCGCCGGGACAGGTCTTCGACTGCTCGATACGCGTCAGGGTCGGGAGCAGGTTTAACCCGGTTTTTGTCTTGAGTTCCCGGGCCTGATCCTTGAGGTCGTCCAGCCCGATACTGATGGGATCTCCTGCCGCCGCCAGCGTGATCACATTGCCGTCGTCGCAGGAAGGGAAGGCCAGGGCGCGCCCCATAAAGGCTTCGCGCAGGCGTTCCAGGCTGGACTTATAGCCGCGGCTGCGCCCCAGCAGGTTTACGGCAAGTACGCCATTTCTATTCAGCCGTGTACGGCAGGCCTGGTAAAAGGGCAACGAATCCAGCTCGCCGGGACGCGCATTTTCATCAAAACCGTCCACCAGAATCAAATCGTATTTTTTGTTGTTTTCGGCTACGAACTGTACGCCGTCCGCGATCACAATGTTCAGCCGTTTCGGATCTTCCGGCAATTTGAAGAACTGCCTGGCGGCTGCCACCATGCGCGGTTCGATTTCCACGACGGTCAGTTTAGACAGCGGAAAATTGCGATACAGGAACTTGGTCAGCGATGCCGCCCCGAGACCGATCAGCAATACTTTGCGGGGGAAGCGCGAATCGTCGCGCATCAACAGGCTTGCCATCATCTCCCGGGTGTAATCCAGTTCCAGATGCCAGGGCCGCGCGATACGCATGGCGCCCTGTATCCAGGACGAACCGAAATGCAAGTAGCGAACACCTGCCTCTTCGCTGATATCGATCGGATGGCTCATGGAAATTCGGGAAACGGTCTTTCCGGCCGGGTGCGGAAGATCGCGGTGAAACAGAAAAATGAAGCTGACGTATGCATGCGCCAAGATTATCATAAAGCCTGATCCTGTCCGGAGGTGATGCCATGAAACGGCTATTCGTATTCCTGTGTATTGTGATGTCGAGCGGGTTTGTACTGGCAGAGATGCGGGCGGGCGGCCCGCCGCCACAGGCGCTGGATGCATGCCGGGACAGTAGGGAAGGAACGCCATGCAGTTTCGATGCACCGCGCGGACAGGTGCAAGGCAATTGCCGCTCGACACCCGACGGGCGTTTTGCCTGTGTGCCGGATCGCCGATCCGGCAATGCGATGCAGCCTTCTTCTGCCCGGAATGCGAGGGGACAGCGTGCGGGTGGCGGGCGTTCCGGTGCCGACATTGGCGGCGACAATCCCGATGCGATTGCAGTGCGCAGCCGTGTGCCGGATACGCACCAGGGCAGTTGTTTCGACAATCGCGGCATCATTTCCTGTCCTTCGCATGGCGAGCCATTCTGGGGACAGGATGCGCAATTCATCGGTGCCGCCCCCAGCTATCGCGACAACGGTGACGGCACCGTGACTGATCTGGTGACCGGGCTGACCTGGCAACAGGCGCACAACGCCAGACGCCTGACCCAGGTGGATGCAGCACGGGCCTGTGCCGCGCTGCGACTGGGCGGGCACGACGACTGGCGTTTGCCCAATATCAAGGAGTTGTTCTCGCTCGCCGATTTCCGCGGCTCACAGGGGCGGCGCAACTATCTCGACCCGGTGTTTGAATTCCACTTGCCGGATGCCAGTGTGCTGCAAGGCGATCCGTTCAGCGAACACAATGTCGGCATGATGGGACAGACCTGGTCGTCCACGATCTATACCGGCGATCATTGGGGACGTCGCGGGGTGAAGGCGGCGTTTTTCTTCAATTTCCTCGACGGCCACATCAAGCAGGCGCCGGTGCAGTCGCGTAACACGCTGTTCTATCGTTGCGTGCGCGGACAGGAATGGGGACGTAACGATTTTGAGGTGCAAGGCGAGGTGGTGCAGGATCACGCGACCGGCCTGACTTGGCAACGTGCGGACGACGGCAGGACGCGCAACTGGCAACAGGCACTGGCCTATTGCGCCGCGCTCAGACTGGGCAGGCATGACGACTGGCGTCTGCCCAACGTGAAGGAATTGCAGAGCATCGTCGATTACACACAGCATGCCCCGGCGCTGGATACGCGCTACCTGAAGTTGTCCGATCCCAAGGGCTGGTTCTGGTCTTCCACCACACATGGCGACAACATTCGCATGGCAGACTACATCTGTTTCGGTGCCTGCACTTCGGCGCGGGGTGTGGACGTACATGGTGCAGGTGCGCAGCGCAGCGATCCCAAAACCGGCAATCCGTCTGACTATTCCTCGCTGGGGCCGCAGCAGGACGAGGTGCGTGTCGACAACTATGTACGCTGTGTGAGGTGAGCAGTCAGGCTCTTGCTTTTGCCCACATGCGCAGCAGGACTTGCGCCAGCGCCAGCAGCAACTCGACGAACAGCAGCATGATGAAGGCGACAAATGCGCCGAACACCAGGGCATCCTGGTTTATCGGCACGGTGTAACTGTACTGTGCAATCGTTTCGTCGATGAGTTCGCGGTCACCGTGAAGCAGGACATTGATCGCTTTCTGTGGCAGGTTGGTATTCAGCGCGGCCAGGTCAGCCTCGAAACGGCGTTTGCGGAAAAGTATCTCTTCAATGACCTTGCCTTCATCCCGGAAAGCCGGGGCTTCGCTGTTGCGATGCATCGCGACCAGGCGGGTAATGTCGCCTTCAAAATATTTGTCGGCAAGTTCCTGGAACGGCTGGAGATTGGCGGTCACTTCGCGCAAATGCGCATCGACGCGTTTCTCGTATTGATCGATGAAGCTGGGTATTTGCAGCCCGATCAACAGTGAGATGCAGGCAACGACGATCATCAGGTAGCGATAAAGAATGGCAGTCATACTCGTTCAGAAACCGTATTCACGTTCCACCTTGCACACGCGCACGCGGAAAGAACGGTACCAATCATGTGCATGTTGCTGGGCTTGGCGATGGGTGGCCTGCTCTTTCCAGGCGCGGATGGATTCCAGATCCTTCCAGTAAGAGACCAAAATACCAATTTCGTTGCGAGCGGACTCGAAGCCGAGGAAACCCGGCTGCTGTTGTGCTAGCTCCAGCACTTCATATGCCATCTCGGCATAGTTGTTGTCCTCTTCGGTGCGCACCGAAGTGAAGATTACCGCATAGTAGGGTAGTTCGGCCTGCATTACTGTACCCACTGGTTCAGTAACCAGCGTGCCCACTCGGTTACTTCCGTCGCACTCATACCCAGCATGGCTTGTTGCCGTGCCAATTCATCGCCTGCCGCGCCGTGCAGATACACGCCGAGCAACAGCGCTTCGTCCGTACTCAAACCCTGCGCGATGAATGAAGCGATCATGCCGCTCAGCACATCGCCCATGCCGGCAGTGCTCATGCCGGGATTGCCGGTCTGGTTGAGGTGCAGCTTGCCGTCACTGGTTGTGCAGATACTTCCTGCACCTTTCAGCACCACGTTGCCGCCCAGATACCGCGCAAGCCGGGCGGTCGAAGCGGCACGATCTTTCTGCACTTCTTTGCTGCTGCAATCCAGTAAATGCGCAGCCTCGCCGGGATGCGGCGTAAAAACGGCGGGTGCTTTGCGCTCATGCAGCATACCGCGCAGATCGGGGCGCTCAGCGATGATGTTGAGTGCATCCGCATCCACCACCAGCGGCAACTCGAACAACAGTGCGTCGTACAACAGTTTTTGTGCGGCAGGCGTGCGGCCCAGGCCGCAGCCGACCACAATCACATTAATCCCCCCATTTTTTTCCTCTGGAAGCGGGTTGGAGAGAGGAAGTCTTTTAAGGGCCTCTTCAGCACCATGCAACATCAGTTCCGGCTGCATCGCATCCACACCCGGCGCATTGTCCGCAAGCATGCCGACATGCACACAGCCGGCGCCCATTTTGAGCGCGGCGCGACCGGCCAGCAGTGCCGCTCCTGTCATGCCATTGGCGCCGCCGATGACCGTGACCGTGCCGAACATGCCTTTATGGCTATTTTTGGGGCGGGGCTTGAGAAAAGCCGAGACTTTTTTTCGGGTAATGGCGGCGGGCCGGGCGACTGGCATACTGTTTTCCTGAGTTTCGAGGTCGCCTGCATTATAATTGCATCTTGTTGCCAACGTCCTTCATCTATATCTATACATGTATCGCACTTCGATAGGTAAAGCTGCACTTTCATCCTTCCGTCTCGACAAGCTGCGGAACGCGTTGAAAGCAGGCAAATCTGGCGTCACCGTTGAAGATACACGCCATTGCTACTTCATCGAACTTTCCGCCGACCTTTCCGCCGACGAGGCTATTTTGCTGGATCGCCTGCTCGGTCTGGACAAGCACGCGGGTGAGCCCGCCATCGCCCGCTCGGTGCAGAAGCTGCTGGTTGTGCCACGCCTCGGCACCATCTCGCCCTGGTCGTCCAAGGCAACCGATATCGCGCGCCATTGCACACTGCCGCAAGTCATGCGCATCGAGCGCGGTGTGCTGTATTACCTGAAGAACAAACAAGGCAAACCGCTTTCCGAAGCTGAACGAAATGCCGTATTGCCCTTGTTGCATGACCGCATGACCGAATCGGTGATCGAAAAAATCGCCGGCGTATCGGAAAAAATATTCACTCACGGCATCCCGCAGCCGTTGTCCAGTGTGGACATCCTCAACGGCGGAAATACAGCGCTGGAAACCGCCAACCGCGAACTGGGTCTGGCGTTGTCTAGCGACGAGATCAGCTATCTGGTGGAAAACTTCACCAGGCTCAAGCGCAATCCCACCGACGTCGAACTCATGATGTTCGCGCAGGCCAATTCAGAACATTGCCGCCACAAGATATTCAATGCCAACTGGATCATAGATGACGAAAAACAGGCCATTTCCCTGTTCGGCATGATACGCAACACCCACAAACTGCACCCCGAAGGTACCGTGGTCGCGTATTCAGACAACTCCTCCGTGATCGAAGGCGCCGGGATCGACCGTTTCTATCCGCGTGCCGACGGCGAATACGCATTCAGCAAAGAACTCACCCACATCCTGATGAAAGTGGAGACGCACAATCATCCGACAGCGATTGCGCCGTTTGCAGGCGCAGCGACAGGTTCGGGCGGCGAGATCCGCGACGAAGGCGCGACCGGCACAGGCTCCAAGCCCAAGGCCGGGCTGACCGGGTTCTCGGTTTCCAATTTGAATATTCCGGGGTTTGTGCAGCCGTGGGAAGCCAATCCCTATGGCAAACCGGGCCGCATAGCCTCCCCCTTCCAAATCATGATCGACGGCCCCATCGGCGGTGCTGCATTCAACAACGAATTTGGCCGTCCCAACCTGGCCGGTTACTTCCGCACTTTCGAAGAACAGGTGAACGGCGAGATGCGCGGCTATCACAAGCCCATCATGATCGCGGGCGGGGTCGGCAACATCAAGGCCGAGCATACGCACAAGCACAACCTGCCGGCGGGCGCGGTGATCATCCAGCTCGGCGGCCCCGGCATGCTGATCGGCCTTGGCGGCGGCGCGGCCTCCAGCATGGATACCGGCGCGAATGCCGAGAATCTCGATTTCGATTCCGTGCAGCGCGGCAACCCGGAAATGCAACGCCGCGCGCAGGAAGTCATCGACCGCTGCTGGCAGATGGGCGACAACAATCCCATCCTCTCCATCCACGATGTCGGCGCGGGCGGCATCTCCAACGCCTTGCCGGAACTGGTGCATGGCGGCGGCATGGGTGCGCAATTCGAGCTGCGCTCGGTGCCCAGCGAAGAGCGCGGCATGTCGCCGATGCAGATATGGAGCAACGAAGCGCAGGAGCGCTACGTGCTGGCGATCCCGTTCGAGCGCGTGGTCGAGTTCAAGGAATTGTGCGAGCGTGAGCGTTGCCCGTTCGCGGTGCTGGGACGGGCTGTCGACGAAGACAGGCTGGTGGTGCACGACGAAGAATTCTGCAATGACCCGGTGGACATGCCGCTGTCCGTGCTGCTGGGCAAGCCGCCGAAGATGACGCGCGAAGTGCAACGCGAAAAAGTAACGTTGCCCGCGTTCAACACCGCCGGCATCGGGTTGAGGGATGCGATCGAGCGCGTGCTGCGCCTGCCGAGCGTTGCTGACAAAACCTTTCTCATTACCATAGGCGACCGCACCGTGGGTGGCATGACCGCGCGTGACCAGATGGTCGGTCCGTGGCAGGTGCCGGTAGCGGATGTCGCTGTGACGCTGATGGGCTACAACACCAACCTCGGCGAAGCATTCGCCATGGGCGAACGCACGCCCATCGCTGTCATCAACGCGCCCGCATCCGGGCGCATGGCCATCGGCGAAGCGATCACCAATATCGCCGCGGCGCAGATCGACAAGATCGGCGACATCAAACTTTCCGCCAACTGGATGGCCGCCGCCGGACATCACGGCGAAGACGCCGTCCTGTTTGACACCGTCGAAGCGGTCGGTATGGAACTGTGTCCGCAACTCGGTATCAGCATCCCGGTAGGCAAGGACTCGATGTCCATGCGCACCGCCTGGGAGGAGGGCGGCGAGAAAAAATCAGTGATTGCGCCGGTCTCGCTCATCGTCTCCGCCTTCGCTCCCTGCAGCGATGCGCGCAAGACACTCACGCCGCAACTCGTTCCCGACGTCGATACCGTCGTGCTGCTGTTTGATCTCGGCTGCGGGAAGAACCGCATGGGCGGTTCGGCACTGGCGCAGGTATACAAACAGACCGGCGACATTGCGCCGGATGTGGACAATGCGGTGCAACTCAAATCCCTTTTCAGCCTCATCCAGCAACTCAACCGCAACAGCAAATTGCTGGCCTACCACGACCGCTCCGACGGTGGCATGCTGGCGGCGCTGTGCGAAATGAGCTTTGCATCGCATATCGGCCTGGATATCCGTCTCGATGAATTGAAGGGCGACGACCTTGGCATCCTGTTTAACGAAGAACTCGGCGCGCTGGTGCAAGTGAATCGCGCTGATCTTGCCGATATCTTTGTGCAATGCGACGAAGCGGGTTTGAACAATGTACACGAAGTTGCGCGCCTCAACGCCAGCGGCATGATCACCATTGCACGCGGTAAAAAACAGTTGTACAGCGAGAACGCAATCATCCTGCGCCGTATCTGGTCCGAGACCACCTACCGCATGCAACTACTGCGCGATAACCCGGCATGTGCGCAGCAGGAATATGATCGCAATCTGGATGCTAAAGACCCCGGCCTGCATGTGAAGTTGACCTACGATCCGAATGAAGACCCTCTCCCTCAATCCCTCTCCCGCCTACGGGAGAGGGAAGCAAATGAACCCTCTCCCGTAGGCGGGAGAGGGCAGGGTGAGGGTCGTTCCGCATCTGCCATCTTGTCCCGTCCGCGCATTGCCATCCTGCGCGAACAGGGTGTGAACGGTCACGTCGAAATGGCCGCCGCGTTCGACCGTGCCGGCTTCGCCGCCGTTGATGTGCACATGAGCGACATCATTGAAGGCCGCGTTGCACTGGCTGATTTCAAGGGCGTGGCTGCCTGCGGCGGATTTTCCTACGGCGACGTGCTGGGTGCAGGTGAGGGCTGGGCCAATTCCATCCTGTTCAACCCGCGTGCACGCGATGAATTCGAAGCCTTCTTCCAGCGTAACGATACTTTTGCGTTAGGTGTGTGTAACGGCTGCCAGATGATGAGCAACCTGCACGAGATCATTCCGGGTGCTGCAAACTGGGCGCACTTCGCGCGTAACCAGTCCGAGCAGTTCGAGGCACGCTTCGTCATGGTCGAAGTGCAGCAATCGCCTTCCATCCTGTTCGACGGCATGGCCGGCAGCCGCATGCCCATCGTCGTGGCGCACGGTGAAGGCTATGCCGATTTCACCAACACCAAGCGCCTGCGCGCTGCACAACCGCTGGTCACGCTGCGTTACGTCGACCATCACGGAAAACCAACGACGACCTATCCACTCAACCCCAATGGTTCACCGCAAGGCATTACCGGACTCACCACGCCGGACGGCCGCTTCAGCATCATGATGCCGCATCCCGAGCGTGTGTTCCGCGCCGTGCAAAACTCGTGGCGTCCTAATGAGTGGAAAGAGAATGGCGCATGGCTGCGCATGTTCCAGAATGCGCGTAAATGGGTGGGGTAGCCCACTTCCAGAGAACCGGAGATCTATGATGAATTCACGCACCCCATGCATCATTCTGTTGATTGTACTGAGCGGGCTATGGGTCGTGCTGGGCATGATCAACGGTTTTGTCCTGCCCATGGTTTTTGCTGCTTACAGTAAGGATCCCGATCCGAACTGGATGCTGGCTGGATCCATTGCCATGCTGGTGCTGTTTCCGACCAGTTGCGCCATCACGGCGACTGGCGGATGGAGGCTGTTTATTGGAGAGAACTACGCACTCGCCTGGAAAGTGGCACTGATTCCCGTGCCCTTGATGTTCATCACCGGTTTATTGCTGTCCGGGGGGTTGCCCTGATCGATGTCGACCGTTGAGCGGGTGTTAGCGAGAATGCGATTTGTATTATTGCTTGCGAAGTGACTGTTTTTTCTTCTACAGCTATTTATCCAGTCATTGTTTATTTCACTGCTCAGCATCCTTTTCTTTCTGGCATTCCGGGCATTCCTCGTCCATCATAAAGGCAATGCCATGCTTGGGGCAGCGCATGAGTATGACGGTTGTATCGTTCTTC